>NZ_SPVJ01000079.1:0-14526 GCF_004634465.1 Bradyrhizobium sp. MOS001 | reverse complement strand
CAAGAAAGCGAGGTCCAACACCCCGCTTTCCTGCAAAATCGAATACTACATCAAGACAAATTCTGCTTATTTCTCAGATCAATCCGCATTCTTCACGGACGACTATTTCGCCACTGCCGTAGCTCTCGCGGCCAAGCCAGAGCGCTGCCGTGGATTCTCGCGACTGTCAAAGCCCCAGATCAGAAAGCCCGGGATGCTTGGAAGGACGGAGCCCGGA
Source organism: Bradyrhizobium sp. MOS001 (assembly GCF_004634465.1). Taxonomy (NCBI): domain Bacteria; kingdom Pseudomonadati; phylum Pseudomonadota; class Alphaproteobacteria; order Hyphomicrobiales; family Nitrobacteraceae; genus Bradyrhizobium; species Bradyrhizobium sp. MOS001. The sequence goes on along the minus strand of NZ_SPVJ01000079.1, from coordinate 14,309 downwards.
CCGATCCCAATGATACTTGCGCTCTGACTCCCCGATCGGCAGATCGTTGATCGAAGCCAAACGCCGCTGCATCAGCCCGTTATCGGCGAACTGCCAGTTTTCGTTGCCATAGGAGCGAAACCAGCTCCCTGCATCGTCATGCCACTCGTAAGCGAAGCGTACCGCGATTCGGTTGGCTGTGAAGGCCCAGAGCTCCTTGATGAGGCGATAGTCGAGTTCCTTCGCCCACTTGCGAGTCAAGGAGCCGACGATTTCCTCCCGACCGCGGATGAAATCCGACCGATTGCGCCAGTAGCTATCCGGAGTATAAACCATCGAAACGAGCATCGGATTGCAGGAATTCCATCCATTCTCAGCGCCCGGACCTTTTGTTCTGCGGTCTCATGCATGAACGGCGGCAATGGGGATGGGTCTCAGTCATGTTAGAACTCCTCATCTAGGGTTTCCATAGACGAAGATTATATGACCGTGCCCCATGACTGCCTTTCGCTCACCCGCAGGCGTTTTTCGAAATGCACGCAATCTACGGACGGAAGCCCGAACGCGCCATCCGCTTCGCACTACGCCTCGAGCGGAAACTATTAAGGTCAATCGGGACCATGACTTTCGATAGGGGGCGTACTTTGCCGGCATCTATCGGATTTAGCCGGGCTGCGGAGATTCCAATGGCTTACAATGGTGCTAGGGGACGTAATCTGGTCGGCGCCGCACCGCTGCAGCGATCCGAACGACCGAGAGAGTGGCCGGAACCGTCAGCTTTCCGCGGCCGTACGCTTACGCGCGGCCTGCACGCCCTTCGCCTCACCATCCTCAACGGTTGCGTGTCGGGCCCCGAACACGACGACTAGACTCACCAACAACAGGAAGCCTTTAAGCATTTGCTGTTGCCAATCTGTCCAGCCTAGGAGGGCAGTGCCACTTGTCAGGGTGGCCAACAGCAGAACGCCAACCAGGGTGCCCAATGCGTTAGGCTCAAATGGCCTGATGACCAGAGCACCAAGAAAGATGGCAGTCAGCCCGTCCAAGAAATAGGACTCGCCGATCCGTGGCTGCCCGGACGCAAGGTCGGCAGCCAGCAAAATTCCTGCAGTGGCTGACGTCACACCTGATATGGCAAACAGGATGACGATGATTTTGGAAACAGGAATGCCGGCCTCCATCACGGCGCGCCTGTTCTGCGCGGTTGCATAGAGGTAGTGGCCGAAGAGCAACCGCTCTTGGAGGTACCAAGCTATTCCGTAAATGACCGCTGCGAGCGACGCCACTGCCGGAATTCCAACTACATTGACGCTCAAAAACTCGCCAATGAACCCCGCGTTCGCGATGCTGACGGACGACCCTCGCCCGATCGACGTCGCTATCGACAGCGCAATACCGCCCGTCGCGATAGTGACAATCAAGGACGGCAAACGTAGAAGTCCGACAATCAGGCCGTTCAGCAGGCCGATCCCGATGCCCGCCAAAACCCCCAGGCTAACTGCCAATGCCCAGCCGTACGGGACGGTCGCCGCGACCAGCATGTTCGCAACGGCAGCGACCTGCATGAAGCTCACATCAATCTCTCCGCTGGCGATCGCCCACGTCGCACCTCCATACATGATTGCGGCAATGCTCGCTGCTCGAAGCATGGAATCGAGGTTTGTTCCAGTCGAAAAGCCCGGGCAGGCCAGCGCAAAGCTCGTCACAAGAACTGCGAGAACAATGAGTAGGCCATATCGCAGCACCAGTTGCGATAATCTCCAGCCTGCATTGCGCGCCATTTAAATCATGCCTCCGTTTTATTTCCGGAGTGACGGATGGCTGTGTCCAAGAGGCCACCGGTCCGCGGGTCAAATGCAATTACGGTCAACAGAACAAGCAGACCTATGATGCCCTCGCCATAGTAGTACGGCACGCTGAGCAAGTTGCACCCGTTAAGCGTCGCGGAAATGAGTAAGCAACTTGCAAAGGTCGCGGCCACCGAGGCACGGCCGAACAAGGCGGCACCCAGATAAACAGATGCGTAAGCTGGAAGCAAAAAGCTACTACCAATGTGGACGTGCGCCTGACCTGCCTCGGCGCTGCGCAGGATTCCGGCCAGACAAGACATTCCTCCAGAAGCAGCGAACGCACCGAGCACGTACGCTCGAGTCCTGATCCCAGAAAGCAACGCCGATCGCGGATTTTCTCCCGTCGCGTAAAATCCCCGACCAAATCGCGTACAATGCAGGAACATCCAGGCCGCTAGGTTGATCGCGAGCATCAAAAGCACGGGCACTCCTACGAGCCCGATACTACGATTATTGAAATCGACCAACCCGACCGACACGAAGTTGTCAGATATAGTCGCACCTTGACTGTAAAGAAAGGAAAGAGAGGCTGATATTGCGCCTATCGCGATGGTCGAGACGATGTCGGGCAATCTCATGAAGCCAACTGCCGCACCGCTGATCGCGCCGCAAGCGATCCCGATCGAGATTCCTGCCAGCAGAGCCAGCGGGAGGCCCTGCTCTTGCGCTACGAACCATCCCGCCGTCATTGCGCCCAATGATGCTATGCCAGGAAACGAAAGATCCGACCTGCGTACCACGACGACAAATGTCAGGCCCAGAGCGGCGAGCTCGATTGCCGACATGTGCCGCAAAATCGCTGACACATTTGCTGTCGCTGCGAAATGAGGCGACAATGCACCAAAAAACGCTACGATGGCTCCGAGCAACAAAACGAAACCGAGCAGCCGAACGGGCATCATGGAAATCACTGCGCAAGCGGGTTCGTGGGGCTCGACTGCGGAGATCCGGTGATACCGGCCATCAGCAGTTCGCCACGCCCCGACGCTGCACCCTCGTGGACCATTCGCCCCCTGTACATCGCAATGACTCGATCGGCGATACCGCACACTTCGTCGCAATCCGACGACATTACGATCACGGCCGCTGATTTTGCTAGTTCTCGCATGAGACCGTAGATTTTCGATCGCGCGCCAATATCAATTCCGACTGTCGGTTCGACGAATATGTAAATCAGCGCTTGGACATAAAGGCCTTTCGCGACCAAGATCTTCTGCTGGTTGCCACCGCTGAAGGTTCGCACCTCACGATCAAGCAAAGGTGGCTGCAACGTCACCCGCTCAGCCAACATCTGGCTCGACTGCTTCATCTCGCTCAATCTGAGATATCCGCAAGTCCCGCATGCGCGTTTCAGGTTCGCCAGGGTAACGTTGAAGGTGACGTCTCGCGTCAGCGTTAAGCCTTCGGCTTGTCGATCGCCCGGCAAAAGAAACACCCCTCGACGCAGGGCATCATGGGGCCCACTTAGCGTCGTCGTCATACCCAACAGGTTCAGCGTTCCGCTCGTTGGGCGCGTCACGCCGAATAATGTCTTGGCCAATTCATCAATGCCGGAGCCGACCAAACCGAAAATGCCGAGCACTTCTCCGCGATGAGCGGCGAGGTTGATTTCTTGAAAAGCGCCAAGCTTTGTCCAACAACGCACTTCCAGATAGACATCTCCCGCGGAACAATTTTTGGCCGGATACAGAGGTTCGCTTCGTTCACCCAGCACAAGGTCTGCGATAGACAAATTTCCGCTCTCTACATCTGACAAACGATGCGTCCCTACGTTACGCCCGTCGCGCAGGATCGTAACCCGATCTGCGATGTTGAAGATGTCCGCTAGTTGATGGGTGATGTAAATGATCGAGATCCCGACGGCCTTTAATGTACGCATGAGCCGAAACAGGAGTGGCTTTTCTCGCTCCGTCAACACCGAGGTCGGCTCATCAAGAACCAATATCGAAACGTTATCGTTAGCGAGTGCGTGTAACACCGCAACCACTTCCCTATCTACAAAGCTCAACTGCCGAACCGGACAATCGAGATTGATCTCTATCGGGAAACGGCGAAGCAATTCGTTGGCGCGCTTCCGTAGCGAAGCGGGATGAAAGCGGGAGAAAAGAGTTGAGCGCCCGAACTCTCGACCGAGATAGATGTTTTCGAAGCCCGTCAGATTTGGCACCAGTTGAGGGTGTTGATGTACCGTCGCAATACCGCGGCGAATCGCTTCGCCGGGATCAGCGAATTCAACATTGCGCCCTCTGAGTTCGATAGTGCCAGCGTCCCTAGTGCAGAGGCCTGCTAGCATTTTGACCAGCGTGGATTTTCCGGCCCCGTTCGCCCCGAGTAGGGCATGTATTTCGCCGTGTTCAAGCTCGAACGTTACATTATTGAGCGCTATGACTTCGCCGAAGCGCTTCTCAATACCGCTCATCCGCAACATGGCTGCGCACATTCTTCGCTCCGCAATCCAAGGCGCTACAGCACTCGCTTCCACCCGAGTTTCGTTGCGACCCCGGGCTGGTCGAAGTCGTCGGGAATTGGGCGATCCGCAAGCATCTCCTTGGTGACTGCGTAGGTCGGAGCAATGATGATGGGTGGCACATCGCTTCCCGTTAGGAATTGGTGCGCGAAAAACACCTGCAAGTATGACATCTCATAAATGGCCTGCGCCATTGTCAGCACCATTGGAGAGCCACTTTTGATGTATTCAAATGGCTGTTTGCCGCCGCCAATGCCAGTAAGAATGATGCCCTCGCGACCTGCTGCCTTAGCGGCCAAGGCACCTTCGGTCGCGGCACCATCCCAGGCGCACCAAATGGCCTGCAGATCGGGCTGCGCAGTCAATAGGCTATCGACGGCTTGCCGCGGCGTAACTCCTGCGCTCGAGGAAAACGGATGGCTCGCGATCAACTTGATGTCAGGATACCTTAGCAGCACCGACTGCATGCCTAGCGTGCGGGCATTCCAGAACTTATTGCCCGGTAGCACTACGGCAGCGATATTGCCTTTCCCCCCGATCCGTTGGGCAATGTACTCCGCCATATACGCACCCATACCGTAGTCATTCCACATGACCGTCGTCTTCACCAAAGCACCTGGCACCACGCTGTCGCCGACGAAAATAGGAATATTCGCTTCGATAGCTCGCTTCACAGAAGGCGCGATGGCAACTGCATCGAAGGGGGTGATGAAGAGCGCGTCCGGCCTACTGGATGCAAGAGCATCGATTTGATCCGATTGTTTCTTGGGATCAGCGCTGGCGTCGGCCAGTCTCAAGTTGCCGCCCAACTTTGCGACGGCTTCCTTGTATCCATTAACAATATGTCGGCCCGACTCATAAGTCGTCCAGCCGAGCGATGCCGCGAAATAGAAATCCTTCGTTGCCGCTGATCGCGAACCGCCGAGATACGACGTCACCGCGAGCGCCGTTGCGGCGGAGAGCAATTGCCGACGACTAACCGGACGACGGTCGGCCCGGCTGCTGGGCGTGTCACGGTCGATCGCCGCCTCCCCGTCTTTTCGTCCTACCGCTCTTTGAGCCGTCTTCTCAACTCGCGGCCTCCAAGCCGCGCAAGCCGTGCCGTTTACGCAGGAACGCTTCCATAGTATGCTGACTTAGGCGTTGAGGGAAGATCGAAGTAAGAAATTCGATCCGCCGATCCGGTGGTGCAACTTGTAGCAGAGCAATACTGCAAGGAGTGCTCTTGATTGATCTTTCTCGCTACGAGTTCTCTTTGCTGCGGGAAGGAGACCTCGCTCTCTATCGAGGTTACGGACGGAATCTCGAGCCAATCCTACTGGTGTCTGCGGAAGACGCTTCCGTCAGCTGCTTCAAGCGGCTTGAGCACGAATTCTCGTTGAGGGCCGAACTTGATGTTGCTTGGGCTGCGCGCCCACTCGAGCTCTTGCGTTACAACGGCCGCTGGTCGTTAGTGCTTGAGGACCCGGGCGGGGCCCCCCTCGACAGGCAGCTTGTACATCCGCTGGAGATGCAGGAGCTTCTCAGCGTCGCCATCTCTCTTGCAGCTGCAATTGGCCAGATTCACGAGCGAGGCCTTATCCATAAGGATATCAAGCCGGCAAACATCTTAGTAAGCGGCGCGGCAGGCAAGGCCTGCTTCACTGGCTTCGGCATCGCCTCGCGTCTACCGCGCGAGCGCCAGACCCCTCGTCCCCCCGAGGTCATCGCGGGCACTCTCGCCTACATGGCCCCCGAACAAACCGGTCGCATGAATCGTTCGGTCGATGCCAGAAGCGATCTCTACGCGCTTGGTGTCACGCTGTATCAGATGCTTACCGGCGAGCTGCCGTTCACGGCCAATCAGCCGATGGAGTGGATCCATTGCCACATCGCGCTGCAACCAATGCGGCCCAGCCGGCGCAGAGCGGAAATCCCGGAGCAACTCTCTAATATCGTCACCAAATTGCTCGCGAAGACTGCAGAGGAGCGATACCAGACTGCCGCAGGGATTGAGGCAGACCTCCGGCGCTGCGCTGCGGAATGGATGGCCCACGGCAAAGTTGCAGATTTCCCGCTGGCAGAACAAGACGTGTCGAATCGGCTTCTTATTCCGGAGCGGCTGTACGGACGAGAGCGTGAGATCGAAATTCTGCTCCGTTCGTTTGATCAGGTCCTGGAGACCGGCGCGCCGGGGCTGCTCCTCGTGTCCGGATATTCGGGAATGGGCAAGTCCTCCGTTGTGAGCGAACTGCACAAGGTGATTGTCCCTTCGGGGAGTCTGTTCGCATCTGGGAAGTTCGATCAATACAGACGAGACATTCCCTATGCGACCATCGGCCAGGCGCTGCAAAGCCTCGTGCACTCGCTACTAGGCGAGAGCGAAGCGGTCCTCGACCAATGGCGCGATGCCTTGTCCAACGCACTCGCCTCGGCCGGCCAACTCATCGTAAACATCGTGCCCGAACTGGAGTTGATCATCGGCGCTCAGCCTCCATTTCCCGACCTCTCTCCGGTTGACGCTCAAAGCCGCTTTCAAACGGTATTCCGGCGTTTCGTGGGAGTTTTCGCACGGCAGGAACACCCTCTCGTACTGTTTCTTGATGATTTGCAGTGGATCGACGGAGCCACCCTCGACCTTATCGAACACCTTGTGACCAGCCGAGATGTGCGCCACCTCTTCCTCATCGCCGCCTATCGTGACAACGAGGTCGGCCCCGCGCTTCTACGTAAACTCGAAGCGATTCAGGACGCCGGCGCACAGATCCGACGGATAGTGCTGCAACCTCTGGCACTCCAAGACATTGGCCGGATGGTGGCTGATGCTCTCCGATGCGAACCTGACCGAGCGCAAATGCTGGCGGGACTCGTGCATGAGAAGACGGCCGGCAATCCCTTCTTTGCGATTCAGTTTCTTACAGCGCTGCACGACGAGCGCCTGCTCCTGTTCGACGCATCCGCGTCGGATTGGACTTGGGACATGGATAGTATCCGCGCTAAAACTCACACGGACAATGTCGTTGATCTCCTGGCCGAGAAGCTAAAGCGGCTATCCAACCCCACCCAGGAAGCTCTAAAGCAGCTTGCTTGCCTAAGTGCAACCACCGATCTCTCCACGTTGAGCCGCGTTCGTGGTGCGACTGACGTCGCGACGCATGCGGTCATCTGGGAGGCCGTCCAGGCGGGTCTCGTCACCTACTCGGATGGGGTCTTTCGTTTTGTTCACGATCGCATTCAGCAAGCAGCATATTCGCTTCTCCCCGAAGAGCGGCGTGCCGCGCTCCATCTACGCATTGGTAGAGCACTGCTGGCGGGTATGACTGACGAGGAAGTGACCGAGCACCCCTTCGAGCTCGCCAGCCAGCTCAATAGAGGCGCCTCACTGCTGATCGATCGGAACGAGAAAGCCCAGGTTGCCGGGGTCAACCTCCATGCCGGTGTCAAGGCCAAGACTTCGGCGGCCTATGCTTCTGCCCGCGCGTACTTTTCTGCCGGCATGACGTTGCTGGACGACGCCGACTGGGCGAGCCACTATGAATTGGCGTTCCGATTGTGGCTCGAGCGCGCGGAATGCGAGTTCTCGACTGGAGGCTTCGACAAGGCTGAAGAGCTCATCGCGCAGTCACTGGCACGTGCTACGTCCAAGAGCGACATGGCTGCCGCATATGACCTGCTCGTGCGACTTTACGTGGTAAAGGGAGAATATCCGCGAGCAGTCCAGAGCGCTCTTGCATGTATGAAGCTGTTTGGGATCGACCTCCCGTCACATCCAACCTGGAGCGACGTTGTCGCCGAATACGAGAGTGTATCACGGCGTCTGCAAACGCGCCCAATCGAGACTTTGATCGACCTACCGCTGATGTCCGATTCAAAGCTAGAAGCCGTCATGCCGGCACTCTCGGCTCTCTTCGACGCTGCTTATCTAACTAACCTCAATTTGTTCTGTTTGCACGTATGCCGAATGGTGAACATCAGCCTCACTCACGGCATGTGCGGCGCGAGCGCGCACGGGTATGTGCTTTTTGGATTCATCTTGGGGCCCGTGTTTCATCGTTACGATGACGGCTTTCGCTTTGCGAAGCTCGCCTGTGATTTGACGAACAAGCACAACTTCCTCTCGGTCAAAACGCGAATATACCTTGAGATGGGGATGGTCGCGCCGTGGACTCAATCTCTGACACATGCAATCGATTTGAAGCTCGAGGCGTTCCGGAGCGCCACCGAGACGGGCGATTTGACGTTCGCATGCTACAGTCTATCGCAGAGCATTGCTGATCGCCTCGTACGCAATGATCCACTCGATGCAGCATGGCGCGAGTGCGAAAGAAGTATGGATTTTGTCCAGAAGACCAAATTCCGCGATGTCGCTGGCGTAATAGCCAGCCAGCAGCTCTTCATCGCGTCTATGCAGGGCACGACGAACTTGCCTAATTCGGGCGGCGCACTATTCGATGAGGCGAGGTTCGAAAGCGAACTCGCCGGACGAATGCCCGTCCTGAATTACATCTATTTGGCTCTCAAGCTTAAGTCACGCTTCCTGATGGGACGGTACCCCGAAGCGCATGAGGCCGCTGGACGAGCCAAGGAATTGCTTTGGGCCGCCGCAGCTCAGATTCATTTACTCGATTACTACCTGTATGCCGCACTGACGGCAGCTGCGCTCTACGATACCGCCTCCGAAGACAGGCGCGCGGAATGGCACAGCCTCCTGATAAAACATCGCGAACAACTGCGCGAATGGGCCAAGAATTACCCTCCGACCTTCAACGACAAGCACATGCTAGTGTCAGCAGAAATAGATCGGATAGAGGGGCGGGACGCCGACGCCATGCGGCTATACGAGAATGCGATTCAGTCGGCTCGTAATCAGGGCTTTCTTCAAAACGAAGCTCTGGCCCACGAGGTGGCCGCGCGCTACTACGCGGCGCGCGGCGTCGACAGCGTCTCTCGATTCTACCTGCGAAACGCCCGCGAGTGCTATCTCCGCTGGGGCGCCGGTGCCAAAGCCCGCCAGTTGGAAGAGCTTCATCCACACCTTCGGGATAAGCCAGTTCTTGCGTCTGCAACTGCAACGCTTGGAGCGCCGGTAGACCTGGTCGATGTCGGAGCAGTGGTCAGAGCCTCCCAGGTCATGTCGAGCGAAATCGAAATCGGCAAACTCGTTAAAACACTAATGAGAATCGCCATCGAACATGCGGGTGCCGAACGCGGACTTCTGATCTTCTATTCGAGCGGCACCCTGCAGATCGAGGCTGAAGCGAAGGTCGAGCAGGCCGGCTTCCAGTTCTTCCTGCGTCAGGAAACGGCAATCTCGGCAGAACTGCCCGAATCGCTCATCCATACTGTAGCCAGGGTACAGAAGTGCATCATTCTGGATGACGCATCGGCAGAAAGTGCGTTGTCTGCAGATGACTACGTAAGGAGAAAGCGGCTTCGATCAGTCTTGATCCTACCGCTTGTAAAGCAGGCCGAGCTCGTAGGCATATTGTATCTCGAGAATAATGTGGCTACGCACGCTTTCACGCCCGATCGGGTATCAGTGTTGGAACTCTTGGCCTCACAGGCCGCGATTTCGCTTGAGAACGCCCGCCTCTACGACGACCTTCGTGAGCGCGAAGCGAAGATTCGGCGTCTGGTCGACGCCAACATCATCGGGATCATCATTTGGGACTTCGACGGCGGTATCACCGAAGCTAATGACACATTCCTCCGCATGGTCGGATACGATCGTGACGATCTCGTTACTGGGCGCGTCCGGTGGACTGATTTGATGCCTCCCGAATGGCGAGACAGAGCTGCGCGGGCGCTACAGGAACTCAAAATCGCGGGATCGACACCTCCTTTCGAGAGAGAGTATTTCCGAAAGGATGGTCAACGCGTTCCTGTGTTGATTGGTGCTGCAAGCCTCGAGAATAAGAATCAAGGAGTTGCATTTGTGCTCGATCTGACTGAACGCAAACAGGCTGAAGCCGGCGCCCGCGAGAGCGAACGGCGGTACCGGGAGGTCCAGATGGAACTCGCACACGCGAACCGCGTAGCAACCATGGGCCAACTTACCGCCTCGATCGCTCACGAGGTCAATCAACCAATTGCAGCGATAGTCGGCAATGCTGAGGCAACTCTTAGATGGCTCGCGTATCAGCCTCCGAACATGGAGGAAGCGCGTCTGCTGCTCGGCAGAATCGTCAAGGATGGACGCCGTATGAGCGATGTCATCGGTCGTATTCGCGATCTCATAAACAAGGCGCCACCCCGAATAGAGCGCTTCGAGATCAACAGTACGATAAGTGAGGTCATCGAACTCGCTCGCGGAGAAGTGACGAAAGGCGGCGTTTCAATTCGTACATTCTTTGCAGAAGGACTACCGGTTATTGAAGCAGATCGCACGCAACTACAGCAGGTCATTCTCAATCTGATTGTCAACGCGGTTCAAGCATTGGATCAGAACGTCCTAGAACCGCGCGAGCTGAGCGTTGGCACGGAAACCGATGAGTCAAATACGGTCATCGTTTCCATTCGAGATACGGGGCCCGGAATTGGCTCGGACAACTTGGGTCGCCTGTTCGATCCATTCTATACAACTAAAACTGGCGGCATGGGGATGGGACTTTCGATTTGCCATTCGATTATCGAGGCCCATGGCGGCCGCATTTGGGTCACGCCAAATAGTCCGCGCGGCGCCATATTTCACTTCACAGTTCCCTCAGCGGTAATGTCCCATTGACGAGCTGATACGCCCGCCATGCATATCAAAGGATAACGACCCGCTAACGCCTAGACTTGCCTGAGTGGCTGCCGGCTCCTTGAGTCCGCTTGTTGGCTAATGTCCAACGGCCGTCTTGAGGTAACTGATCAGTAGCTCAATTTCCAACGGCTTACGCATGAAGCCCAACACTCCCTGTGAACGGGCTCTCTCTTCGAGATCCGGCTCCGTCTGCGCGGTAATCATGATCACCGGAACTGGACTCTTGCGTTCATCAAGTCGTTCCTTCAGGTCAAACCCGCTCAGTCCGGGCATGTGAATGTCCGTAATTGCGCACGTAAACCTTTCGAAGTCCTCATATGCGAGAAATGCTTCAGCAGAATCGAAGCTTACCGCATCGTATCCGAGCGATCGAACTAGAGAGACGAGCATTTCTCTTACGGCGGCATCGTCGTCGATAATCGATATCATTGCTATTGCCCGCCTATTTTTCCACCTTCCGGGGGCCGCATATTTCGAGGATATTCGACTATCCCTTGCGCGCTTTGGTCCCGAGCATGTCTGCCATACGAACCAGATCCGCCAATGAATGTGCCTCCATTTTCCGCATGGCGGCGCCGCGATGCATTTTGACCGTAATCTCACTTAACCCCAGTTCACCGGCTACCTGCTTGTTCAACTTTCCCGTTACAACGAGCATCATCACTTCGCGCTCTCGCGCTGAGAGCTTTGCGAACCGATTTGCGACGGCGAGAGCCACGCCCTCGCTTTCACGACGCGCTCTGTCTCGATCGATGGCCGTCGTGACTGCATCAATCATATCTTGATCACGAAACGGTTTCGGGAGGAAATCGACAGCTCCCGCCTTCATGCCTCGGACTGTCATGGGGATGTCCCCATGACCCGTCATCAGCACGACTGGCAGACTTATTCCAATTTCGTGCAGTTGTTCTTGGAAATCCAAGCCGTTGACGCCGGGCAGTCGGATATCGAGTACTATGCATCCTGGCGTGTTCAAGCTGATTGCCCTCAAGAACTCTTGGGTGGAGCTGTAAGTACGAACATTCAGCCGAACCGAGCGAAGCAGACTGTCTAACATCAACCGAACAGACTCATCATCGTCGATGATGTGCACGACGGGATGCTCGTTGGCGGGTTGCGTCATCTCTGTGCCACCCAGCAGCAGTTCTGTTCCATATCACGTTCTCGCCTGTAACAGCACTACACTAAGGTATCCCCGACCGAAACAGACGCCACACCAAAGTATAGGTGAGGAAGACGGATGCTATATTGGCGCAGGATCAGGCAGCGATCATAGTCGACCCAGCAGCTACCCAGAAATCCAGAGGCCCAACGATGAGCTCTGATCTCCTGGAGAATAGTCCTATGCCGCCGTCTAGCGAAGATAACTATGAAGACGCGGACGATGAGAATGAAGATCTCTATAGAGATTTTCCTGCGGACACCGTGACGTTTGGCGATTTCGCATTCTCACAGGCGGGACGTTTGTTGACTTGCGGCGCAAGACCGATCGCCTTGGGCAGCCGAGCCATGGATATTCTAAAACTCTTGATTCAGCGGTCCGGATCAGTCGTCACTAAGAAAGAACTCATGGCGAAGGTCTGGCCCAACGTTACGGTTGGCGAGAACGGTCTTCACTTCCAAATTGCTGCACTGCGGAAAGCCCTGAAGGACGGACAGAATGGCAATAGATACATCGTCAATGTCTCCGGGCGAGGCTATTGCTTCGTTGCGCCGACTGCGCGTGCAGCAAGCGGGGCTTCGGTGTCCGCGGCTGCGGTCGAGGGATTGTTGGAGGTATCAACCATCCCCCCCACCTTGACACGCATGGTCGGGCGCGATGATGCAGTATCGGAAGTGTCTGCTCTCCTCGTGAAGCATCGCCTCGTGACCGTTACCGGCGCCGCCGGTGTGGGCAAGACCACGGTCGCGGTTTCCGCGGCTCGCCTTTGGGGCCAGACGAACGGGCATACGGTCTCGTTTGTCGATTTCGATAAGATCGATGAACCGGATCTTATCCGGGATACGCTTGCATCGGCCTTCGGATTGAGCGATTCGAGTTCCGAACCCGCCGGCAGTCTGCCTACTATTACGAGGCACAAAAGGCGTCTTTTGGTGCTCGACAATTGTGAGCACCTAGCGGGCGCGATTGCGGAAGTAGCGGAACGGCTGCTCCATAATGCCGAGAGCCTCCAAATTCTCGTAACCAGTCGAGAAGCGCTTCAGGCGCACGGCGAACGGGTCTACCAGCTCCAGCAACTTGTTGGCCCGCCAAGGGACGTGCCTTTGTCGATGGCAGACGCGCTCGGATATCCCGCAAGTCAAATGTTTATCGAGCGCGTCGAAGCAAACGGAGTACATATCAGCGATTGCCCTCAAAACGTACGGCTCATTTCGCACATTTGCGAACAACTGGATGGCATCCCGCTTGCTATTGATATTGTTGCTCGCCGCGCGGGCACGCACGGCTTGATGGAGACAGCAGAGCTGCTGACAGAGGGCCGTTTCCTGCGTTGGCCAGGAGCCCGCACCGCACCTTCACGCCATCAGACGCTATATGCCTCCTTCGAAAGAACCAATGATCTCCTAACCACAGAGGAACGATCGATCTTTCGATGCCTCTCGACGATCGCAGATACATTCAACCTCAGAGAAGCCTGCAGCGTGACCACAAAGACCGGAATCGCCAACGAGATCGTTGTCGACACCATTCGCCGTCTCGTAACGAGTTCTCTTGTCTTGGCGACGCATGACGCAACAGGCGCAGTAACTTATCGTCTCATTAAAAGCACGAAGATATTTGCGTTAGGCGGGGCCGACGCAGAGGATGGCGCACTTCATAGCACGACGAGAGGTAACTACCATCTCGCACGAACTAATGCCCGTATTGGCAGTGAACGCAACGCGCCCGACACTCATCACCGATCAGATCGCGACAAAGTCGCATGCTTGCCGGCCTCACCGCCGCATCTTCACGGGCGGCGAGATGCTGGTACAACTGCCTGTTCGAGCCAAACAACCCTGCTCCACACCAAGAAACTCCATACTCCCGCGAGTTGACAATTCTCTCACCGGGTGAGCGCCAGGCAAGGTGCGCGCTCGGAATCAGCGTCAACGTCTTCGCGTCACGCAAGGGGCTCTCGAACCTCTTACAGACGCAGCGCTTTTATCAAGAGGGATATGGCCAAAACAGCGCCACGCTCTCAAGTCGTCCGTGAAGAATGCGGATTGATCTGAGAAATAAGCAGAATTTGTCTTGATGTAGTATTCGATTTTGCAGGAAAGCGGGGTGTTGGACCTCGCTTTCTTG
>NZ_SPVJ01000078.1:0-15261 GCF_004634465.1 Bradyrhizobium sp. MOS001 | reverse complement strand
CCGCGCGCATCGTGGCCCACGACATGGAACGAGTTTTTGCCGATATCGATGCCGATCACGGCGATCGCGGTATTGAGTGTCTGGGACATGGCGTGCTCCTTGTCTTGGCGCCCCTGGCCAGCTTATCGCTGGCGGGGCAGGAGCACGGCCGGACCATCCCATTAACGGAAATCGGGCGTCGCCTGATCGGATTCACAAAATCGCGCTCAATGTGGTTTGCGACAAGGTGCGTGGTTTGCTCCCTAAATCGCGCGGGCCGTTCGCCACATGGGGGCAAGCTGAAGAACCCGGTGTCGCCTTCGAAGGATGTGCAGAGGACTCAGTCGTTCAGAGATGAGCACGCGGCAATAGCCATCCTATGATCGTCTGATACGGATCGCGACGACTGCGGACGAATGCGTTATCGTTCTGCTGAGCGGCGGTCCTGGCGAATTCAGAAATCCCCTCCATAGACTGCCGTTTATCCTTCGGAAGCTTCGCCCATTGGCGAATGATCTTCCGGCGGGCTTCGCGTTGCTTTTCCCTTACGTCAGGCATCGGGACGCTCCTTGAAGAGGATTATTCCCGTCGACCTAGTATTGTTTGGGCTCACTAGAACTTCAACGTCCAATCAAGAACTCTTAGCCCCTCTGATCGTGCAGCGCTATACACGGGAGCGAGCCTCATATTGGCTTTGTAGGCCCGCCGCCCTAGAATTGCGGCGATCGCGGGACGAGCAAAATGCGGTACGTTTGCGACGCGCCGAAGGGTAAGACCTGGTTCCGTATCGAGACGGAAGGTGAAGCGGCGCATGAGTCGCGCCTGATGGGCCACACAGTCGAGAAATATTTCCGCTACGAGCGGGAGAAGGCCAGTCCTGGCGTCCGGAGCGGCCGGACGCGATCGAGCGCGACATTGGCCTCGAGGCCTATGTACAGCGAGAGATGCCGGTTTTCCTCACACTGCGCGACAGGGAGGGCAATGCCCTGGCTACAGCGATGCTGCCACCGGGTGGCAAGGACCGCGGCGGGTTCCGGATCATCATCGTTGCCGCATCCAATGCCGATCCTTATCCTGAGCAGGACGCGGCCATCGCTGCGCTGGGAGTGCATTTCGGCCTCACACTCGATCGCCGCCGCTGCTTCCCTTACGGCCGCTAAGAAGCCCGACAAGTATCGCCGCTTGATTGGAGCGATGTCGGCTCATGGCCCATCGCGTCGGTGGCGGGACGCAGCGACATGTCCGGAATCGGACGCAAACCGGTAGTCGTCGGTTGAGGGGCCAACCGACGCGATTGACCCATCTGAGACATCGGCGCGATGACCTTAACCCATGGATCATTATACTGATTGTGGTGGCTGCTGACGTCCGTCTCTGTGCTGCAACCGCCTACTTGAGGAGGCCGCCGTATGACCGCGCTTGTCGAGCGCCTCGACTTGCCCGCTGCGTTGCCACGCGCCCGCGGTCGGCGCGAAGAGCAGGCGCTCGAAGGCCCGAACGGACGGACGACCGGACTCGTGGAATCTGGTCAGGATCTTGCCGAGGTTCTTGTCCTTGAGCAGGTCGACCATCGGCGCATGACCGCCCGGGATAAACAGGCCGACATATCCGTTGGTGCCTTCCGAGACGACGGAAGCCAGTGTCTTCGGATGCTTCAGCTGCTCGAGCCCCTCGGCGTACTTCAGCGCCGCGGCCCGGGCGTCGTCGTCGCCGCCGAAGAACATCGCGTTGTTGGAGTTGACGTCCATCACGGGCAGGTCGCCCTTCGGATTGGCGATGACCGGCTCGTATCCGGCCTCGACCAGTTTGCGGTAGGGGACGACGAACTCGTTCAGATAGTAGCCGGTCTTGTAGGTCTTGCCGTCGTTCAAATCGAGCGCGTTGGCGCTGGACATCACGACGAGAACTTTGCCTTTGGTTTGTGCGGAAGCGGTCATTGGAGTCACCATTGTTAGGGCGAGCGCCAGCGCGCCGCCGAGTTTGCGGAAAAACATTTCGATTGCCTTAGTTTGGAGGGGACAGCGTTGGAGATGCGAGGTCCCCGGTTCGGTGGGAGAAGCCGGTCAGGCCACGTGGTAGCGTGCGGCGGGTTTGGGGTTGCGGAATTTGGGGGCCAGGTCGCGGCGTTCCTGCTCCCATCGGGTCCATGCCTCGCCTTCGTGAAGGCCGGGGATGGTTACCGTCTCACCTGCGTCGAGGCCGGCCAATGCCGCGTCGACAAGGTCCTCTGCTCGCATGGTGATCTCGGAGGACTTCTGCGGCGCGTAGCCAGCGACGTCCCAGAACTCGGTGGCGGTGGCGCCGGGCAGCACGGTCTGGACGCGAACGCCCTTATCGGCGAGATCCTTCTGCAGCGAATGACCGAAGCTCAGAACGTAGGACTTCGAGGCGCTGTAGACGCCGTTCAGGGCCTCGACCGCGATGCCGACCACCGACGAGATGTTGATGATCGTGCCCGTGCCGCGTTCGACGAACGCCGGCGCAGCCGCGTAGGTCAGGCGAGTGAGAGCGGTGATGTTGAGTTCGATCATCGCTTCCATCTTGTCGACGTTCGCCTGGAGGATCGAAGCGACCGAGCCGACGCCGGCATTGTTCACCAGCATGGTGATGCTAGGATCTTCATGGATGGCGGCTTCGACCTTCGCGATGCCGGTCTTGTCGCTGAGGTCGGCCTGCAGCGCGGTGATCTGGCGGCCGGTCTCCAACCGCAAACGCGCGGCCAACGTGTCGAGACGATCCTTGTTGCGGGCGACCAGGATCAGGTCGTAGCCGCGCTTGGCGAGGCGGTCGGCGTAGATGGCGCCGATGCCCGTCGATGCCCCGGTGATGAGGGCCACGCCTTTGGAGGAGGTGTTGGTCATGGGTGTTCTCCGTCTTTGATGCTCGGGATCGAGCGTGCAAATGGAGAATAGGGTTGCATCCCCAAGTCTCAAATGTCATACAAACGTAGATTTAGGACGTCGGAGGCCGCCATGCGTGACATCGCATTCCTCGTCTACCCCGGATATTCGCTGATGGCCCTCGCCGTCACGGCAGGCTTCGAAGTCGCGAATTCGATGGTCGATCCAAAGCCTTACGACCTCCACTTCGTCTCGGAGCGCGGTGGATCGGTCAAGACGTCGGCCGGCGTGACGCTTCAGACGGAGATGTTCACGGAAAAGCCGTTCGATACGCTCGTCGTCGGCGGCGCGACCTATCCGGAGCCATCTACGCCGGGTCTGATCGCCTTCGTGCGCGACGCTCCCAAACGTCACCGGCGCATCGCGGCGGTGTGTACCGGCGCTTTCGTGCTCGCCGAGGCCGGGCTTCTGAACGGTCGGCGCGCCACCACGCACTGGATGCACGCGCGTGATCTGCAGCGGGCCTACCCGTTGATGAAGATGGAGGAGGACCGCATCTTCATCAATGACGGCCCGATCTGGACGTCCGCCGGCATGACCGCCGGCGTCGACCTCGGGCTGGCGCTCATCGAGAACGACCTCGGTCCGGAGCTTGCGAAGTTGGTGGCGCGCAAGCTCGTCATCTATCATCGCCGCGGCGGCGGCCAATCGCAATTCTCCGCGCTGCTCGAACTGTCTCCGAAGTCGGACCGCATCCAGGCCGCGCTCACCTACGCGCGGGACAATCTGCACAAGCCCCTGACCGTCCCGGACCTGGCCGATGCGGCTCGCCTGAGCCCGCGGCAATTCAGCCGGGCATTCCACGCCGAGACGGGGCAATCACCCGCCAAGGCGATCGAGAATCTCCGGGTCGAGGGCGCGCGCAATCTGATGGAGCAGAGCCGGCACTCGATCGACGAGGTGGCCCGGCAAACCGGCTTCAGCGACCGCGACCACATGCGTCGCGCGTTCCTGCGCGCGTTCGGGCAACCGCCGCAGGTGCTCCGTCGCAACGCGCGGCTCGAGTCGATCGACATCCAGGACGAGGTCGACGATCGCGAGACTGCGGCTTAGACGCGCAACGCGTCGGACGGCTTCCACCTCAGCGCATCGATCAATGCCCGCAGGGCGGGCGTCACGTGCCTGCTCGGATAGTAGAGGTGCAGCCCCTGGAACGGGACGCACCAGTCGTCGAGGACCTGGACGAGCCGTCCGTCCGCCAGGTGCGGCGCTGCTTTCGGTTCGAGCATCAGTCCCAGTCCGGCACCGGCCAAGATCAACGTCGCCGCAAGGTCCGGATCGTCGAGGACGAGCTGGCCGCCGGCACGGGTACGGACTTCCTTTCCGTCACGCTCGAGCTTCCATGGGAAAAGTCCGCCACCCGTGACGAGGCGATAGAGGATGCAGTTGTGGCGATCCAGATCTGCCGGCGTTTGCGGGCGAGGATTCCGCTCGAAATAATCCGGGGAGCCGACGACGATTAGGCGCGTATCCGGACCTACGCGGACGGCGACCATGTCCTGGGCGACGTTGCCTCCCCACCGGATCCCAGCATCGAATCCGTCCCGGACCAGATCCATCAGGCGGCTGTCCACGCTGACCTCGACCGAGATCTTAGGATTTGCGAGCAGAAACTTCGGTAGCGCCGGCGCCAACACCGCCTGAGCGGCAAACTGGGACGCGGTGAGCCTGATGGCGCCGGAGGGATCGCCGCGCCATTCGCCCATGGCGGCAAGGCCGGTTTCGACTTCTTCGACGGCGGATTCGATGGAGCGCAGCAACCGCTCGCCGGCCAGCGTGGCGGCGACGCTGCGCGTCGTGCGCGCCAGTAGCCGGACCCCCAAGCGCGTCTCGAGCCCCTTCATCATGTGACTCAAGGCGGACGGCGAAACGCCAAGCTCGGCTGCTGCGCGGGTGAAGCTGCGAGCCCGGGCGATGGTCCCGTACGCCACGAGGTCGTCGAGTTCGCCCCGCTTCATTGATGAACCCAATTCAAAAGCCCTTGCGGCTTCGGGGTTATAATCTACCGCTTCCGGCACTACTACCTCTATCAAAACGCCAATTGATGAACCGTACACACCAACGAAGGCTTTGCGGGGGCCAGCCTTTTCGAGACCGCGGGGAAGGGAAGCCATGATCGAGGCCTGACGGCATGTCCTAAACTGTCGTTTATTAGACATTTGAGGCGGCGACGGAGAGGCCTACTCGTAGGTGCGCGGCCGGAGCGGCCAAGACACCGGGCCCACTTCCGGCACTGGCCCCGCTTTCATCCGGGCCGCACTCGCAACGCGAAAGGACGACGCACATGCAGTTGATGGTCCTCTTCAGCCTGAATCCCGAAAAGGCACAGACACCTCCTCCGCACGAGCTTCTGGAGGCCGAGTTCGAGGCGGTCCGCGGCCTCTACATGGAGAACCTGATCCGGCAGGTATGGCTGCGAAGCGACGGCAGCGGGGCGTTCGCGATCGTCGAGGCGAACTCGGTCGACGACGCTGCCGAAAAGCTCGGCCGACTGCCGATGGTCCGCGCGGGCGTCCTGCAGGCTCCCGTCATCGTGCCGCTGTCCCCCTATTGGGGTTTCGCCCCTCGCGCCAACTAGAACGTCGGAGAGCATGATCGTGCCGACTTCCAATTCGTCGCACTCGCAGCCCAATAAGCGAGCGAACGCCAGGGAGCTCCGCCGGTGGGTGCTGCGTGCGACCGCTTTGGGCGTGGCCGGCCTGTTCGGATTCGCCGCATTCGCCTGGCGGCCGACGATACCGGAAATCGCGACGCCGCCTTCGTTGAGCTTCAGTGCCGGCGTGGTGTCGCGCGGAGCGATGCTGTCCTCCGCGGGATATTGCGCGACATGCCACAGCGTGAAGGGTGGACAACCGTTCGCCGGCGGCTACGCCATGAAGAGCACGTTCGGAACGCTCTATTCGACCAACATCACGCCGGACCGCGAGACGGGGATCGGCGCCTGGTCGAAGGAGGCCTTCCGCCGCGCCGTGCACGAAGGCATCGCCCGGGACGGCTCGCATCTCTTTCCGGGCTTTCCCTACGACCACTTCACGAAGGTTTCCGACGACGATGTCGATGCGATCTACGCTTTCTTGATGACGCAGCCCGCGGTCCACGCGCCGGCGCGCCCGAACGAACTTCTGTTTCCGCTCGGAATCCGCGCGCTGCAGGCCGGTTGGAAGCTGCTGTTCTTCCGGTCGGGCAGGTTCGAGCCTTCTCCGGATCACGACGCGAAGTGGAATCGAGGCGCATACATCGCCGAAGCCCTGAGCCACTGCTCGGCCTGCCATACGCCGCGCAATCCGCTCGGCGCCGAACGGAGCGGGCCCGCGCGCTACGCGGGCGCTGCGGTGGACGGCTGGTTCGCGCCGGCGCTCACGGCCGCGAACCCGTCCCCCGTGCCTTGGATTGCGGACGAACTGCGCGCCTACCTGTTCGAGGGTCTCAGCCGCTTCCACGGCACGCCCTCGGGTCCGATGTCGCCGGCCGCGCACGGGCTTGCCGCCTTGTCCGCGGACGACCGCGAGGCGCTCGTGACTTACGTCGCCTCCGTCGGCGGCGATGCCGCGCGATCTCAAACTGCCGCAGCAGCCGTGACCAAGGCCCTGCAGGCCGATGCGACCAGCACTGGTCGTCAGATCGATCCCGATGCCCGGTTCTATGCCGCAGCTTGCGCGTCCTGCCACTACAACGGTTCAGTGGGCATCAACGCGAGCCGCCCCGATCTTGCGCTCAACAGCGCCGTCCATCTTGCCGATCCCGCCAACCTGATCCGGGTGATCCTGTTCGGGATCGACGCATCCGAAGGTGCGAGCGGGCTGGTGATGCCGGCCTTCGGCTCGGGCTTCAGCGACGCAGAGGTTGCCCGGATCGCCGCTTATCTCCGCCGCACCCGCACCAACGAGCCGCCGTGGCCGCACCTCGAGAAGACCGTCGGTGAAATCCGCGCGCAAGGAAAAGGAGAGGGATGACATGCCCACGAATTTCCGGATCAACGGACGTTCTGTCAGCGCCGGCGAGGAGACCGATACGCCTCTCCTCTGGGTCATCCGCGACGAGCTTGGGCTGAAGGGCACGAAGTTCGGATGCGGGATAGGTATGTGCGGCGCCTGCACCGTCCATGTCGCCGGACGGCCGACGCGCTCCTGCATCACTCCGATCGGTGCCGTCGAGGGAGCGGAGATCACGACGATCGAGGGCCTGCATCCGCAAGGCGATCACCCGGTGCAGCAGGCCTGGCGCGATCTGCAGGTGCCGCAATGCGGCTACTGCCAGTCGGGACAGATCATGCAGGCGGCCACGCTGCTGAAGGACTTTCCGGCGCCTACCGACGCGGACATCGACGCAGTGATGTCGGGCAACCTGTGCCGCTGCATGACGTATCCCCGCATCCGTGCGGCGATCAAGGCGGCCGCAGCCATGTCCGTCGGGAGTGCGGACCATGAATAGGCCGCTGCGCCCGAACGAAGAACTGATGCTCTCGCGCAGGTCGTTCCTGGTTTCGAGCATTGCGGCCGCTGCGACATTCGGATTCGCATCTCCGGTTGGCGCAGCCAATTTTCTTCCCCTACCGGATCCCCTCAATGAAACGAGCGGCCCGCTGTTCGAACCCACCATCTGGTTCAGCATCGACCCAAATGGCGTCACGTCGATCAACATCGCCAAGGCCGAAATGGGCCAGCACATCGGGACGGCGCTCGCGCGCATCCTTGCCGACGAGCTCGAGGCGGACTGGAGCCAGGTGCGGCTCGTCAGCGTGGATACCGACCCGCAGTGGGGCCCCATGGTCACCGGCGGCAGCACCTCGGTGTGGTCCACGTATCCGGACTTCAGCCGGGCCGGAGCGGCGGGCCGCGCGACCCTCATCGAAGAAGGCGCCAAGCTGCTCGGTGTCACTCCTCAGGATTGCGTCGCGCGGCAGGGCCGCGTCGAGGCCGGCGATCGCTCGATCGGGTACGGCGAGATCGTACGTCAAGGTGACCTGTCCAGGCGATTTAGCGCCGACGAACTCAAGGCGCTGAAGATCAAGACCCCCGACAAGCGCACGCTGATCGGGAGGTCGACGCGCGCGCTCGACATCCCGCCCAAGACCAAGGGCGAGGCCGTCTACGGCATCGACGCCGAGGTCGAGAACATGGTCTTCGCGCGGCCGAAACTGCCGCCGACGCGTTATGGCTCCAAGGTTCTTTCGATCGACGACAGCGCCGCGCGCAAGGTGAAGGGCTATATTCGGAGCGTCGCGCTCGAGGATCCGTCCGGCACGGTCCCGGGCTGGGTCATGGTGATCGCCGAGACCTATCCTGCGGCGGTGCGGGCCACCGACCTGGTGCAGGTCGCCTGGCAGAACGACGAGACTTCCCAGGTTTCCGACAAGGATCTCGACGCGCATGCGACCAGGCTCATCGCCGATCCGGCGGCCGGCGCGGTCCTCGACACCGGAGGGGGCGACGTCGGCTCCGCCTTCGGTGAGGCCAAGTCGACCGTAGAGGCGACCTACACGACCGCGGGCGTGCTCCATTTCCAACTCGAACCGGTCAACGCGCTGGCGTTCGAGAAGGACGGAGTGATGGAGATCCACACCGGCAACCAGGCGCAGAGCTTCATTCTGCCCGTGCTCTCCAAGGCGCTAGGACTGCCGCCCGAAAAGATCGTCATGCGGACCTATCTCATCGGCGGCGGGTTCGGGCGTCGGTTGAACGGCGACTACAGCGTCCCGGCAGCCTTGGCCGCCAAGGCTGTTGGCCGGCCGGTGAAGATGATCCTGACGCGCTCCGATGATTCCGTGCTCGACTCGATCCGCTCGCCGACCGTGCAGACGTTGAAGATCGGCTTCGACACCGACCGCAGACCGGTCGCGATGGATCACGTGGCCGTCGCGGGCTGGCCGACCAAGGCGATGTTCCCGGTCGGGCTCGTCAAGGGCGCGAACGGCGCGCTCTACGATCCGTTCTCGATCGCGGGCGCCGACCATTGGTACGACGTCGGCGTGCTCCGCGTGCGCGCGATCAACAACGACTTTGCGCAGAAGAGCTTCCGCCCCGGATGGCTGCGTGCGGTGGCGCCGGGCTGGACCAACTGGGCGCTCGAATCCTTCATGGACGAGGCCGCCCGAAGCATCGGCCAGGATCCGCTCCTCTTCCGTCTCGCGCGCCTAACAGGTCGGGGCATCAACGCGGGGTCGGCGCCGAATGCGGTCGGTGGCGCGAACCGGCAGGCGAACGTGCTGCGGCGGGTCGCCGAGCGCGCCGGGTGGGGACGCTCGCTGCCCGCAAACACCGGACTGGGGCTTGCGAGCTCGTTCGGACAGGAGCGTGGAATGCCGACCTGGTGCGCCTGCGCCGCCGAGGTCGAGGTGGACAGAAGGGCGGGCGTCGTCGCGGAGCGCAAACTGTGGCTCGACATCGACGCCGGCACGATCATCGATCCGGACGGCGCGCGTGCGCAGGCCGAAGGCGCAATGCTCTGGGGCCTCAGCATGGCGCTGCACGAAGGGACGGACTTCGCGAACGGCAAGGTCCGCGACACCAACCTCGACACCTACACGCCGGTGCGCATCAGCGACGTGCCCGAATTCGACATCGCTTTCGTCGACAGCGTCGAGGCGCCGATGGGCCTCGGAGAACCGCCGACCACGGTCGTCGCGCCGGCGATCGGAAACGCGATCTTCGCCGCCACGGGCATCCGTCTCCGACGCCTCCCGATCAGACCCGGCGATCTGCTCGCCGCCGCCCGCACCTAGCTCACACGAAGGAGATGCCCATGCCGACGTATGTGTGCGCCGTTCCTCCGAAACTCCTGAGCGACGAGCAGAAGGACCGGATAGCGATCGCGATCGGCCAGCGCCATAGCGAAGCGACGGGCGCGCCGTCCTACTTCGCTCAGGTCGTCATCGAGGAAAACACGTCGGTCAGACGCTACCTGGGCGGCGAACCGTCCGACGGCCACATCTGGATCCGCGGCGATGTCCGGGCCGGCCGGTCCGAGGACGTGCGTCGAGGGCTCATCGTTGACATCGCGCGCGACGTCAGCGCCATCGCGAACATTCCGCAGGAATCGGTCTGGGTCTACCTCTGCAACCTCGAGCCTTCGGACATGGTCGAGTACGGGCACGTCCTGCCGCCGCCCGGCAAGGAGCAGGAATGGTTCGAGGGCCTTCCTGCGCCGCTGCAGTCATATCTGAAGGGGCTCGCCGCGAAGCGGTAGACCTCCGTCGCATTTGAACTCAAGCCTGAAGGATTTCGAAATGCCCTACCTGCAGTTGGACACTCCGTTCAAGCATTCGGTCGACCAGAAGCGTCGCCTCGCCAAGCGCATGGGCGAGATCTACGCCGACGTGATGAGCGCGAACATCAATCGGATTAGCATCGCCATCCGCGAGCTCGGAGAGGGCGGCCTGTGGCGATGCGGGCCGGGCGACCCTCGGCCGGCGGCGCTGCTGATGTGCGACATCCGCCAGGGTCGCGAGAAGGAGGTCCGCGCGGAGCTCGCCCGCCAGTTGGTGGCGGCGTGCATCGAGATCTGCGGGCTCGACGAGACGACGATCAACGTCGAGTTCACTCAGCACGCGGGCGACGAGATGTACCACACGATGTACGGAGGCCTTAGCGACGACTGGCAGGCGGGAAAGACCGACACGCTGAACGGTCACGTCCCGTAGCGAGCGCTTCCCGAATGTCGTCATCCGCCCCGTCAGCGACGATGCACGGGAAATCATTCCACCCACCGAACAAGGAGTTTGAAAATGCCCCTCGCAAGAATAGACGTCGACGCTTCGATTTCCCAGGAAGTGCGCCGGAAGCTCAGCGACATCGTCTACGACGCGATGACGACCATCGCGAAGGTCCCTGTCCACGACAAGTTCATGATCGTCTCGACACATGCGCCGGGCGACCTGGTCTACCCGAAGGAAGGCTACCTCGGCATCGACTACACTCCCGGGATCGTATTCATCCAGATCACATGGAATGCCGGTCGGACCACCGACGTGAAGAAAGCCTTCTATCGCAAGGTCGCGGACGACATCCAAGAGAAGACGGGCATCCGCAAGCAGGACGTCTTCATCAACCTGGTCGACGTGTCTCCGGAAAACTGGTCGTTCGGCAACGGCGAGATGCAGTACGCCCCCAAGTGACGGGCGACGGCGGCTCGTTCGCCGAGCGTCGTCGATCGGCCTGAAAAACTGACCAGCCAAGGATGGACGACAGATGAGCATCGAGGACAGACGCGTAGCTCTCGTCACCGGCGCGTCTTCGGGAATGGGCAAGGACATCGCCCTGAGGCTCGTTTCGGCGGGCTACGTCGTCTACGGCGCGGCACGTCGCGTCGAGCGCATGAAGGACATCGAGGCGGCCGGCGGCACGGCCCTTTCGGTCGACGTCTCCGACGACGCCACAATGGTTGCCGCCGTCGACCGTATCGTCGCCGAGCGAGGAAGGATCGATGTCCTGATCAACAACGCCGGCTACGGTCAGTTCGGCGCGTTGGAGGACGTACCGATCGACGTCGGCCGCCGCCAGATGGAGGTGAATCTGATCGGGGTGGCCCGCATGACGCAACTATGCCTGCCTCACATGCGCGCGCGGAAGTCAGGGAAGATCGTCAACATCTCCTCGACCGGCGGAAAGGTCGCGTCTCCGCTCGGCGGCTGGTACCACGCCTCCAAGTTCGCGCTCGAGGGATATTCCGATACGTTGCGGTACGAAGTCCGTCCGTTCGGCATCGACGTCGTCGTCATCGAGCCGGGCGGCATAGAGACCGAATGGGGGGCATCGCTGCGGAAGAAGCGGAACGTTACTCCGGCAACGGAGCGTATGCCGACCTGGTGATCAAGATGCAGAGGGTCATGACCGGGCTGGGCAAGATTCCTTCCCCGCGCGTCGTCAGCGACCTGATCCTGCGGGCGATCGAGGCCAAGCGCCCGCGGACGCGATATCATGCCGGCAGGCTCGCCGGCCCGATTCTATTCATGCGGCGCTGGCTGCCGGACCGCGCGCTGGATCGGCTTATCATGTCGGCTCTGCGCTGACTGATGAGGCGCTTCATGACGCGGGTTGGTCGAGCGCCAGCGTTCCTCGTAAAACACTTTGCAAGCGGTCTACCGCCGAATTTAATGTGGCAACTTATCATTGTGAGCGCGCGGACGCACGGAAAGCGGAGGGTTGCTTTAGTGCGCTTGACAAGCCGCGCGCTCGCGGCCCGGCGTCCCGGCTCCTGTCCCAGGCCTCCCGGACGCTCGGGGCCGTCGCGCGCTGCGTCAGCGATTGAGCAGTGCGGGGACCATCAATGCTAGTGTAGTCATGCCAGCAGGATAATTAGCAGATAAACATTTGCTCGTCTCCAGGGCAGGCGTACAATGCTCTAAAGATCCTCGCGCAGCCCCTTGAAGAACGGATGCCTCACCTTTCCCTCAGCTGATTTGGCGCGGTACTCGATCTCCGCCAGCAGCTTCGGTTCGACCCAGATGCCTTTGTGCGCTATCCGCTTCGCGTAAGGCTGGGTCTTCCGGACAAGCGATTGAAGCTTCTTTCGCAGCTCGGCGGCCGATGTCTTGTCGAAGCGGTGATCGACCTTGCCGGCATAAACCAGATCCTCGCCCTTGCGCCGACCAAGATAAATGCCGTCCCATTTGCCCTCGTCGAGCGCGTAGCCGGCGATTGTCAAGGTCTCGCGCTGTGCGCAGGTTTTCTTCACCCAATTATTACTGCGACCCACCGGGTACACGCTGTCGCGCACCTTGGAGACTGCGCCTTCGAGTCCGACCTTGCAGGCGTGCGCAAACATCTCGCGCCCGTCGATCTCGAAACTCTCGCTGAACTGGACGTTGGTGTCGGTGATGATCTTCTTCAGCGCAGCCTTGCGCTGGAGCAGGGGGACTTTCCGTAGATCGCGGCCGTTGAGATAAAGCAGATCGAAGGCGACGAGCACGATCTTGGTTGAGGTGCCCTTTAGCTCATTCTGCAAGACCGAGAAATCGGTGCTGCCATCGGCGGCCGGCACCACGACCTCGCCGTCGATGATGGCCGAGTTCGCCTTGATGTGCCAGGCGTCTTCGGCGACCTTCTTGAAGCGGCGGGTCCAATCGTGACCCCGCCGAGTGAAAACCTTCACTGCTTCGTTGGCGAGATGCACCTGAACACGATAGCCGTCGAATTTGATTTCATGGATCCATCGCTCGCCGGATGGGACGCGATCGATTGAGGATGCCAGTGCGGGCTCAATGAAGCCGGGAAAGGGTGCCTTGACGCCCAGCGCTTCCGGCTTTTTCCGCTGGAAGGCCATCGCTACACCAGGCAAAGATTGAATTGCTGCAGATCTTGTGGTGAGTAGCGATCCACAAACTCCTGCAGGTACGACGGCACGTCGCTCAGTTGCAGATTGCAACGACGCTGGATCTCGCGGGCGATGGCCCCGGAAACATCTTCCGACCACCGCTCTGCCGGGTTAAAGGCGACAATCCGTATCGGCTTGCGATATTCTCCGGCAAGCAGATCCTGGATGACGGCTTCCACCGCGCTCTCCAAGTCTACTTCGCACCAGGCGCTGCCATTGCGGCCGGAGTTGTCCGCAACCAGGTAGACAGTCTCGTCACTGTTCGGGGCGATCGACAAAAGCCATCGGAATTGACGCATAAGCAACTCACGCAACGGAACCGGGATTCAATTTGACGAGGGCCGATTCGTTCCTCAAGCTAGGAAGCAAGACGGGTCCGGTTTGGCGACAATGCGCGCAAGGGTGCGGTCAAGAAGCGTTCGCAGACAAAGACGACGTTGGGCGGAGCTTCCGCTTTCACCAAGCGCGACAGGACGTCCGGCGAGTTCATGGGCGTCAAGAAGCCCGCGAAGGGCAAGAAGGCCGCAAAGAAATTCAAGGGCGTGCGGCTTGAGAAGAAAGCTACCAAAAAGAAGAAGGCAAAGAAGAGATAGGCGGCTCTTCACGTGCGCCAAGTTCTGGACGTTCGCTTAAGCCTGATTTCTACAAAGCCCTTCAGAATACTGCGAGCGGACAGCGAGTTGCCGGGAGGAATCACCCGAACCCATCCTTCTTCAGGATTTGCCGCAGTGTATTCGATTGCTCCGCGTCGTTCAAGAAAACGCGGATTTCGAATCCGTCGAGCAAAAGATTGCAATAATTGCGATAGCCTTCTTCGTCGCAACTTCTTGCAACGGGCCCATGAAACTGCGGCTTTCCAATCAAGAGCTACCCGTCTTAGCAACGTATGCCTGACAGCAACGCTGCGCCGCCGCGGCCTGAACTGTTACGCAGTAACATTCTCCAGACGCGCGCCTTTCATCACGGAGGAACCGGAACAATGCTCTGGCCCAGCGGTTGACGGCGCATCAACAACCACTGGAGAGAGTGGACATGAAAGGTCTTGCGATTTCATTGGCTGCTGTGTCGCTGCTGGCGGCGTCGAGTGTAGCCTTTGCCCAGTCGACGACCGAACAGGGCGCTAGGGACGGCGCGCGTGCGGGCGGCGACGTCGGTGGCCCGGTCGGCGCGATGGTCGGCGGCACCGTCGGTGCGGCCGTTGGCGCCGGCCTCGAAATTCCGAATGCCGTGCTCGGCGGAATTCCGCGCGACGACTCCGTCGTGATCCACGAGCGCGTCGTCGTCGGCGAGCCCTTGCCCCCGACCGTGGTCTTGCGCCCGGTGCCGAACTACACCGAGTATCGCTACGCGGTCGTGAACGACCGCCGTGTCATCGTCGAACCGCGCACGCGGCGGGTCGTGAAAATCATCGACTGATCGGTTAAGGCGTGTAGGCTTTTAAGAGCCAAGGCCTCGCGGAGCGTCACTCCGCGGGGCCTTAGTTCGTCATAGCCGAATTGGCGCGAACCGCCGGTGCGGTTGGGAGATCAGTCGTTGCGAGAAGGCCGGCAGGCAACTGTGGCGGGCTTCTCGTACTCGAGGCCGCCGAGCCGGGTGTACAATAATGGCGGAGAGACGGCCCCGGCTGCAGGGGGTCAAGGGGGTAGGCCGAGGCCGCTCCGCCAGCTCTGCCGGCGAGCCAGCGACGACTCAAGTAATTGCCCGGGCTCGTCGTTCCTATTGGGACCATCATTCCAAAAATGGGCACTGGCTTGTGTCCGACCTTAGGCGCTGGCCGTACTTCACGGACGCTGTTCGTATTTCAACTTCGGTGTCCCAAGTGGATCCCGATTTGCCAACTGTTCCCGACCGCGGTTACTACCTTTTAGTTGATCGGGGATATACGGGGGGACCACTTCCGTTTACCCGATGCCCGCAGAAAAACAGCAAGAAGACCGAAGGGTCACCTTCGAGCATCCGTTGCCCGCGCAAATGATGGCCATCGACGGCACGTGGCGTCGCGCGTGCACGCTTAAGGAGGTCTCAGATGTCGGAGCAACACTTCAAGTTGAGACCTCGATTGAGGGGCTGA
>NZ_SPVJ01000077.1:0-16326 GCF_004634465.1 Bradyrhizobium sp. MOS001 | reverse complement strand
ACGGCCCATCATGGATCGACCTCGTCGCGATTCGCGTCATCACAACGGAATCACGCTTGCCGGCTCGTCTCAACTGACTTTTGCAACAAAATCGGCCCTTAGCTGACTTTGCCGCGTTGGAGATCGCGCCGGAAGGGTTTGACCATACTTTCCTCGCCGGATCCGGCTCCGAGGCGGTCGACACCGCCCTTAAGATGGCGCTGGCCTATCACCGGGCGCGCGGCGAAGGCCATCGCCAGCGCCTGATCGGGCGCCAGCGCAGTTACCATGGAATGGGATTCGGCGGACTCTCGGTCTCGGGCATCGGATGGCAGCGGGCGCAGTTCGGCGTCATGCTTCCGGGGGTGTCACACCTTCCTCACACACATGATCTCGCGCGAAATGCGTTCAGCAAGGGCGAGCCCGAGCACGGCGTCGAATTTGCAGATGCGCTGGAAGGTCTCCTGACCGCGGTGGACCCCTCGACAGTCGCAGCCGTCATCGTCGAACCGATAGCTGGCGCCGGCGGCGTGCTGCCGCCGCCCAAGGGCTATCTCAAGCGGCTGCGCGAGATCACCAGCAAGCACGGCATCCTGCTGATCTTCGATGAGGTCGTCACCGGCTTCGGAAGACTAGGGGCGCCGTTTGCCGCACAGGCTCTAGGCGTCACGCCGGACCTCATGCGCGAATGGGATGAGTAACGGCGCCGTTCCAATGGGAGGCGTGCTGGTTCATCATCATGTGCACGAGGCCATGTCGCAGGGACCGGAGGCCACCGTCGAGCTCGCTCACGGCTACACCTACTCCGGCCACCCGCTTGCCTGCGCCGCCGCGATTGCCACCCTGGATGTCTATCAGGAGGAAGGCATCTTCGAGAAAGTCGCGCGCATCGCCGGGACATGGGAAGCCGCCATTCACGACATCAGGGGCGCCGGCGGCGCGGTCCGCGATATCCGCAACCTCGGGCTACTTGGGGCCGTAGAGATCAAAGCTGCCCCGAACGCTCCTGGTCAACGGGCCCGCGCCGTGGCGAACAATTGTTTCGAAAATGGGATCTTTGTTCGCGCTGTTGGCGATACACTGATCCTCGCCGCCTCTTATCATCAACGAGGAGCAGATTGGTCAGATCGCCGATGGCATCAAGAGCGGCATTCGGACATTGTAAGATACTGAGGCGCAAACAGAGGCCGCCGGAGACCGTTACAGGAATTTCTCGCGGCCCTGTGCTTTGATCTCGGTCTCCAGTTGCTGATCGAGCTTGTCGAGGCTTCGCCTCAAAACCTCGATTTCGTGCGGATCGAGCGCGGCCATGAGCTTGCGCTCGACCCGAACAACGAATTTCTCGATATCCTTGTAGACCTTGCGGCCATCGGTCGTGAGGCTCAGGCTGGCGCGGCGGCGGTCCGCTTTATCCACGTCACGATGAATCAGCCCTCGGCGCACCAGCAATTCGATGGAGCGCGCGACCTTGAACGCATCGGACGAGGTCAATGTCGCAAGTTGCGTGGCCGTCAGCGGCTGATGCCTGGCAATGACCGCGAGGCTTCGCCAGGCCGGCATCGTCAGCTCGTAACGATCTTCGTACATGGGGGAGATGAAGCTGCCCAGCCGCGAAGCGATGAGACCGAACCGGTATCCGGTCCAGTTCTCGAGCGGGAGGATCGTGCTGACCTTGTTCATCAAGACAATTTGCTCGCGGTGATGGGAGCAGAACCATAACGAGTTGCACTGCACCGCTCAACCGCTCGCTTTCCGGACGATCGCGTCATTGACGCAGGGGCGAATTACTTGCATAATGCAAATAATAAGCATTCAAAAGAGCTAGGGAGGATCACCATGTCGAAATCGACTGACGGCCAGGATCTGACGCTGGTTGGCCCGGGTACGGTCATGGGCGAGATGATGCGGCAATACTGGATACCCGCCGCCCTCTCTTCGGAACTATCGGTCGACGGCGATCCAATGCGCCTGATGCTGCTTGGTGAGCAGCTCATTGCCTTCCGTGACAGCTCGGGCCGGGTTGGCGTGCTGGATCATCAATGTCCACATCGCTGTGCCTCGCTGTTCCTCGGCCGTAACGAGCAGGACGGCATCCGTTGCGTCTATCACGGCTGGAAGTTCGACGTTGACGGCCGCTGCCTCGAAATGCCGAACGTCCCCCCTCCGCAGGATTTCAAGGAAAAGGTCCGCGCAAAAAGCTACAGGGTTCGCGAGTGCGCGGGCCTCATATGGGTTTACATGGGCGCGCGGGCCGAGGCGCCGCCGATGCCGATGCACGAAGCGCTGTTCGTTCCGGAGCAGGATCTGACCGTCACCATCCTCCAACGCGAAGCCAACTGGCTCCAGGGCCTCGAAGGCGATATCGACACGTCGCATTTCGGCTTCCTGCATGCCGGACACATCAACCCTGATGATTTCGAGGAAGGCCACCCGGCCCGTCACACGGTTTCCAACCGAGCGCCGGAGTACAAGGTCACCGAGACCGACTGGGGCACGATGTACGGCGCGTTTCGGCCGGAAGCGGACGATCGAATGCACTGGCGCATGGCGCATTTCTCACTGCCGTTCTGGACCCAGACCCCGAACGCCGACTTTGCCGACCACGTGGTCGCCAAGGCGTGGGTGCCCATGGACGACACCCACACGATGCTGATCTCGATCTATGGCGGCCGCGCCAAGGGGGCGACTTACTCGAGTTCCAAGCTGAAATCCGGTGGCGGCATCCCCGGGGCCGACGGTCTGGATTATCTGCCCAACACCACGGACTGGTATGGGCGCTGGCGTGCGGTCCAGAACATCGGCAACGACTGGCAGATCGATCGCGAAGCTCAGCGCACCAACAAGATCTACACCGGCATCCGCAACATCGTGATGCAGGACCAAG
Organism: Bradyrhizobium sp. MOS001; assembly: GCF_004634465.1. Lineage (NCBI taxonomy): Bacteria > Pseudomonadati > Pseudomonadota > Alphaproteobacteria > Hyphomicrobiales > Nitrobacteraceae > Bradyrhizobium > Bradyrhizobium sp. MOS001. The sequence goes on along the minus strand of NZ_SPVJ01000077.1, from coordinate 13,463 downwards.
CCGTCACGGAAAGCATGGGGCCGATCGTCGATCACACCAAGGAACATCTCGCACCGAGCGACGTGATGATCGCGCGGACGAGGCGGCGCCTGCTCAACGCTGCACGGGCATTCGCCAACAGCGGCACCGTGCCGCCCGGCGTCGACGATGCCGAGGTGTTCTGGAACGCGCGCGCAGGCTCCTACTACGCTGACGCGAAGATCGACTGGCTCGAGGCCTATCAGGACAAGTTGAAGACCGCCATTCGCTGGCGTGCCCCGAGCCCGCAAGCCGCGGAGTAGCGACAATGGCCACGCCGGACCGGGAAAAGCGCGCGCGCATCACGCGCCGCGCTACGGTGTTTGGACTGACCGCCTCTTCGATCCTGCCATCGATCATGGCCCCGTCGAGAGCGGAGGGCGAATGGTCCGCGTTGGTCGCAGCCGCAAAGAAGGAAGGCCGCGTGGTGCTCTACAGCGCGTTCGTCGGCCTTGCCGCGCACAAGGAGCTCAAGAAGGAGTTCGAGTCCGCCTACGGAATCACCGTGGACATTCTCGAAGCGCGCGCGAGCGAAGTCCGGGAGCGCATCCGCATCGAGCAGGCCGCGGGCCGCAACGCAGCCGACGTCTCCGAGAACGGGCGGACCACGACCACGCTGCAGATCAAGGAGGAGCGTGTCTTCGAACCTCACGGCCCCCTCCCCAGCCTCGGCCGTCTCAAGGCGGACTTCCCAAGCGACGGCATGCGGCTCCCTGTCTTTGCGATCGTCTACGGCATCCTGGCGAATACCATGCTGGTCAAGCCGGCGGACGAGCCGAAAAGCTGGCTCGACCTGACGGATCCGCGCTGGAAAGGAAAAATCCTCAGCGACGATCTGCGGACGCTCGGCGGCGGCGGCGTGCTCTTCTCGGTCCTGCAGGACCTCTACGGGCGCGCCTTCCACGAGAAGCTTGCCCAGCAGGACCTGAAGTTCAGCCGGGAGATACCCGCAAATGAGCGCCGCGTAGCGCGCGGCGAATACCCGCTCTACATCCCCGACAGTCTGACATCGCTGCTCGAACTCAAGGGCCTCCCGGTCAAGTTCATCGCGCCAAAGGAGGGGCTGCCCTACGTCGGCTACGATCTCGCGCTGCTGAAGAATGCGCCTCACCCAAACGCGGCGCGGCTGCTGATGGAATACTATCTGGGCAAGACGATGCAGCAGAGCCTTGCGAGGCTCGGGCTGCTGCCGACCACGGCGGACGCGCTGACCGGTGTCGATCCCGCGGTGGCACAGATCGAAACAACGAAGCTTCTCGGCACCACCGATCCCGAACGCATGAACGAGATGCTGTCTTTGGCTCAGCAGATCTATCGCTGAGAGGCACCCCCGGCTTAAGGGGCTGCGCCGGCCTGCTCCGGCACTGCCCAAGCTGATTGCTGCGGAACGACGACGGTCACATTGTCTCCGACGGAGAAGCCACCGAACGGCGGCGCATCGACATTGAGGCGGCTATCGTCGGTCTGCACCACGACCGACCGGATCGGGCCGCGGAAGATCGTGTGCGCAATCTGTCCGGACCATCGAAGCTCGTGGTCACTGTGAGCCGCATCCGGCGCCGCGATACGCGCGTCCTCGGGACGAACCATGACGGTCACGGGCCGCCCGGGCCGGATCTCGCTTGCCGACTCGCACGCTCCACGCCAGCCCTTGCCGACGACGTTGAGCCGCACCCGGCGATCGTCGATCCGCGTGCAGGCCTCCACACTGGCCTCCAGCAGGTTCGGTGTTCCGAAGAAGGCCGCCACGATCCGGTTTGCGGGATAGCGATAAATTTCCTCGGGCGCACCGATCTGCTGGATTCGGCCGCGATCCATCACGACCACACGGTCGGACAACGCCATCGCTTCGGCCTGATCATGTGTCACGTACAGGCTCGTCATCCCAAGCCGTCTCTGGATCGAACGGAACTCGTCGCCCATCTGCAGACGGAGCTTTGCGTCGAGATTGCTGAGCGGCTCGTCGAGCAGCAGCACCTTGGGTTCGAAGACGAGGGCCCGCGCGATCGCCACTCGCTGCTGCTGGCCGCCGGACAGCGCCGGTGCCGGCCGCTCGGCGAAATCCTGCATTTCGACGAGGCGGAGTGCCCTGGCGACGAGATCGCGTATCTCGGCCGCGGATTTGCGGCGCACCCGCAGCGGATAGGCGACGTTCTCGAAGACGGTCATGTGCGGCCAGATCGCGTATGACTGGAAGACCATGCCGAGCCGCCGGCGCTCCGACGGAACAAAGACGCCGCGAGCCGCATCGCTGACGACCTCGTTGCCTATGCTGATGCGGCCGCCGGAATTTTGCTCGAGGCCCGCGACCATCCGCAACGTCGTGGTCTTGCCGCACCCCGACGGCCCCAGCAGGGTGACGAATTCACCCTCGCTGACGCGCAGGTCGACGCCGTCGACCGCGACGAAATTACCGAAGCTCCGGCTCACCTTCTCAAGAACGACATTCGACATGGCACGATCCAAGCCTGGTCACATTCCACCGATACGGCTGCTGATGAACTTGAGTTGAACCCAACGGAAGACGATCACGAGAACCATCATGATGAGCCCAATGACACTGACCTGCTCCGCATTGCCGTTCGCCCACAGCTTCAGCAGCACGACAGACAACACCTCGGAGCCGACAGAATAGAGCAGAACGGATGCGCTCAGCTCGCGCATGATGCCGAAGAACACCAGCACCCATCCGACGGCGAAGGAAGGCCAGGCCAGGGCAAGGACGATGCGCCTCATGGTTTGCAGCCAGCTTGCGCCATGCACCCGGGAGCACTCCTCGAGGTCGAACGAAAGCTGCGCATATGCGCTCGACATGGCGCGCACCGAAAGCGGCGTCCCAAGCGAAATATAGGCCAGCAGCAGCGCCCAGATCGTGCCGTAGATCGGAATCGCGTGAGGCAGCAGAGCAAACCCCCAGAGAAACCCGACACCAAGGACGATGCCGGGCATCATCCACGGCAGCCAAGCCATCGAATCGATCAGCAACCGGCCTCGCCACTTCGTTCGGACCGAGACATAGGCGACGGTTGCGCCGAGCAACATCGTCAGCGTGGCGCCGACGAGGCCCAGGAACATCGTGTTGCTGAACCCGCGCCAGAACTCGCTGCTGCCGAACACCGCCTGATAGTGCTCGAGTGTCAGCATGTCCCACTGGTAGAACCCGAAGAACTTGAAGAACGAGCCGATGATGAGTTGCCCGACCGGGAGGACCACCGTCACCACAAAGAACAGAACGCAAAAGGCAAAGGTTGCCCATCGCCATGCACCGAGTTTCATCACCGAAGGTGAATAGCCCTTGCCGGTGATGGTCTGAAAACTCGGGCCGCGCAGCATCCGCCGCTGCAGAAGAACGATCAGGAACAATAGCGCCATGATGACGAAGCTGATCGCGGTTGCATACTGATATTGCGGCGGCGACCGCTGGTTGATCGAGTCGTAGATGTCCGTCGTGATGACCCGAATTCCCGCCGGTGAGCCGAAGAAGAGCGGCGACTCGAAATTCTCGATGCCGCGAATGAAGCTCAGGATGGCCGCACCGGTCAGCGCGGGCAGCATAAGCTGCAGCGTGACAGAGCGAAAAGTTCGCAGGCGTGATGCGCCGCACATGGTCGCCGCCTCCTCGAGACTCGGATCCATCGCTCGGAAGGCGTCCACGATAAGAAGAAACAGGAACGGCACGGAATACTGCATCATGTGCCAGACTACGCCGCCATATGAATAGACGTTGATCGGCGCTGTCTCTGATCCCGTGACCCACTGATAGAGCTGATTGAGCAATCCGACCTGCGGATTGCCGAGCATGCCCCACGCCATTGCGGTCAGGATCGGGGGAATGAAGAATGGCAGCGTGATCAGGACTTCCAGAGCCCCCCGGAATGGCGTGTCGGTTCGCGCCAGTATCCAGGCGAGCAAGACGGCCAGGATTACCGAAGGGATGGTCTTGGCCAGGGATATGCCGACGGTGTTGAGGAGTGTCACCGCGCTTTGCAGCGTGATGACGTCGCGATATCCGTCCAGATTGAAAGTGCCGGCCATTCCCGGCGGCGTCGAATGCAGGCTTCCATAGAGCAGCATCGACAGCGGATAGACGGAAAGGAAGGCGAGAACGACGACGAGCAGAGCGAGCGCCGCAAGGCGGCCTGCCGCAGTCGCCTGCAGCCACCGCCCGATCCCGCTCAGGCCGGTCGTACGCCTCTCGACGAGGTTGTTCACTCCCTCTCCGGCTGAAACGCTCATGGGTCTCTCAGGGGTAAAGCTTCTTGGCGAGATCCATCATCGAGGAGCGCTCAGCCAGCTTGGCGGGACCAATGATCTTGGCGTTCACGAACTGCTGCGCGTCCGGATTGGCGCGCTCGGCGGCCGCGGCGTTCACCGGAAGCATCCATGCGTTCGCGTAGAGCAATTGCGACTCGACGCTGAGGAAGTGGTCGATGAACAAACGCGCAGCGTTGGGATGCGGCGCGTTCTTGAGCACCGCGAGATCCATCTCCGCGAAAGGTGCACCCTCCTTCGGAATCACGACTTTCACCGGCAGCCCCTTCAGATCGGACGTAAAGGCAAAGATCTGCGGGATATAGATTGCGTACTCGCCGCGAGCGACGCGCCGCGCGTCGTTTCGCATATCGCGGCTGAACACGGGCTTTTGCTCGGCGAGCTTCTGGTTGAAGTCGGTGCCCATGGTCTTTTCCAGGATGGCGAACATGGTATTCCCGCTGCCGAGCGGCCGCATGTCGTCCGAGAGGATCTTGCCCTTCCATTTGGGATCGTTGAGATCGTTCCAGCTCGTCGGGATGTCCTGCTCCTTGACCAGCCGCGTGTTGATGAGGATGCCCATCGGCTGCATGAAGGCCGGCACGCTGTATTCATTGGCTTTGAACGGCGGTCGCAAATGGGCGGCATTCGGGATCGGCGGCAGTTTCTGCACGAAATCGCCGTTCTTGAGTTGCTCCTCGATCATGGTCGTCGTGACCATTTCCGCGTCGCCCAGAAAGCGGCCGGCCGCCTGCTCGGTGCGGATGCGCTCGGAGAGCTCACTGGCACGGAGGTCGAGACTCTCGACCGGAATTCCGTACTTCGCTTCGAACGACTTGAGGACAGCCGTGAAGTAGGGAGCGCCCAAGGCCATGTTGTAGACCACGACTTTGCCTTCCTTCTTGGCGGCCTCGACGACCTTGTCCCAAGAACCGTCCTCGGCTTGCGCGGAGCTCAACAGACCCACGAAACAGGCGACAGCCGCCGACATCCCTAGCTTGAACACCACTTACTCCTCCCAATGCGCTTTTATTTGCTTAATTGATTCACTGGTCTTCAGACTTCCAAGACAACATATTGCTTGTCGATCGTGACCTGAAACGTTTCGGCGCGCAGCTCGCCTTCGATCAGCGCGCCTCCGGGCTCGACTTTCAGCTCATAGCTTCGGACCTTGGTGCGATCCGGCTCGCACCATGACCGACCGGTTCGCAGATCGAATTCCCAGCCATGCCACGGGCAGCGCAACAACTCACCACGACGGCTGTATTGATAGTCACCGGGCCCCGTCGCCTCGACGAGCCCGACGATGCGTCCCTTGCACAGGGACGCCCCCTCATGCGGGCAACGATTGCCGACGGCGAAATACTCGCCCTCGACATTGAAGATGCCGATCTCGCGTCCATTGACCTGGACCAGCAGGCGCTGGCCCGGCGGGATCTGATCCACGGTCGCAACCACATGCCGCGCCATCAGTCCAGCCTGTAGAACTTGCGCGCATTCTCGTAGAGAAGCTGCTCGCGCTGGGCCTGTGTGAGGTTGGCACGAAACGCGTAGCGCGGATCGTCGAAATCCCAATGCGGGTAGTCGGTGGAGAACAGCAGCCGATCCCATCCGATCCTGTCGAACAGATCGATCAATTCGGCCGACGTCGCCGGCTCTTCCATCGGCTGCGTGCTGAACCACACCTGCTCGCGCACATATTCCGACGGCGGCTTCTTCACATGAGGAACCTCGCTCCGAAGGCGTGCCCAGTGCTTGTCCATGCGCGCATTGAGCGACGGTACCCAGCCCAAGCCGCCTTCCATGATCACGACGCGCAACTCGGGAAAGCGCGCCAGGACCCCTTCGAAGACAAGGCTCGCCACGACCGCCTGCATGGTCTGGGCGACCGAGTGATGTTCCTCCATGTAATAGGATGTCCATCCGCCGCCGGTCGATGGATGGCCATTGGTGCCACCGACATGAATCGTGATCGGCAGGTTGTTGCGCACGGCCGCCTCATAGATCGGCCAGTAGCGCCGGCGTCCGAGCGGCTCGTCCGTCTTGGGCAGGATCAAGATCTGGGTAAAGTTGGGATCCCCTCCCCTGGAATCGATCTCGGCGACGGAGGCAACCGTGTCTTCCTGGGCGATCAGCACCGAGGCCCTCAAACGCGGCTCCTGCTTCACCCAGCGTTCGACCTGCCAGGTGTTCATCGCGCGGGTCAATGCGACGCCAAGGTCGAGATTTCTCTGACTGCCCGGATTCCAGCGCAGGGGTATCAACATGCCCACCTCGATCCCGTTCGGATCGAGGTGCTGCTTCTTCATCAGGTCAAGGCTCGATCCCGGCGGCCCACCCTCCTCCGGATAGGCATCGATCCGCGCAGCGTCGGGCGACATGCGCGGATGCGACAGCGCCTCGGAGAAGGCGTGGCGCAGGTGGCTGCCATAGACCGTAAGATGCTCGATCCATTGCCTTTCCAGATAAGGATGCACCTCGGTCCAGGACGTCATCGCCGGATGGATGTCGCAATCGATGACTTTCAGCTTGTAGTTCGAGGCCCGTGGCCGTTCCAGTTCAACGGTGCTCATGGCACAACCTCCATGATCTGATCGGCCGTGGCCAATCGCGAGTAAGTGGCGAGCGCATTTTCACTGGCGATCTTGCGGAAAAGCGCATCAGGGAGCCGGCCGGAGAGAACCGCATCCCCGTCGAAATGCCAATGCGGATAGTCCGTCGAGAACAGGAACAGTTCGTCCGACTTGATGTGATCGGCGAGCCGCATGATGGCCTCGCCGTCGTCCGCCGCATCGACCGGCTGGACGGTGAAGCGCACATTGTTACGGATGATCTCCGACGGCGTGCGCGTGACCCACGGAACCTCGGCTCGCACGCCTTTCCATGTCTTGTCGGCGCGCCAGATGAACCCGCTCAGCCACGTCAACCCGGATTCGATTGCAACGACCTTGAGCCCGGGAAACTTCGCGAACACGCCCTCCGATATCAGGCTTTGAAGCTGGCTCTCGAATGCGGCGGATTGCGCCACATAGTCCTCGACATAGTATGACGGCCACCCGACGGCGGTAGGCGCATATCGATAGGCGCTTCCTGCGTGAATTCCGATCGTCAGGCCGAGGCGCTCGGCGCGTTCGTAGATGGGCCAGAGATGTCGCCGGCCCAGCGTAGTTTCACCGGACACCAGCATGAGGACCTGCACGAACCGGAAGTCGTCGGCGCGGCGGTCGATTTCCGCCACGGCGAGTTCCGCGTTGTGCGACGGGATCACGATCGAGGCGCGGAGGCGCGGATCCCGATTGAGCCAGTGATCCCTGATCCAGTCGTTGGTCGCCCGGCAGAACGCTGCCGCCATATCCTCACTGTGAAGGACCTGCGCGCCGTAGAGGCAGTTCAGAATTCCATAGCGTGGTCGAAACCGATCGAGCACATGGTCTTGCATCGCTTCGAGCGAGGAGCCCGCCTTCGCACCACCCGGGAGAAGCCAGTCCGGACGACAGGATAGTGGCGAGTTCTGCGGGTAGCTGGTCAGGCTCAGATTGAGACGGTCGAGCGCGCGGACGGAGACCATCTCGCGCCAATAATCGTCCAGATAGGGCAGGAGGACGCCCATCCCGGGCACAGCCGGATGAAGGTCGCAATCGATTGCGCTGGCATACGTCCTCGCCTGATCAAGACCGGCGACCAAGCCGTTTCCTTCCATGTCACTCTCGCCACTTTTTTCTTGGAATTGGGAGATTGGACGCTATGTTGATACATCAATAAATGTTTTGTCAAGAAATTTGATCTGGATCAATGCGCTGCAAAATGCGGGACTTGGAACGAAGTCCATTGGAGATCTTCGAAAATGCCGGCGACCAAGAAATTCGAGAGGGAGAAAGCTTCGGACGAACGTTCCCGGAATGCCGGAATGCTGGCCCGTGAACATGTGGCCGTGCTGGTGTCGACCCTCGGCATGCGCCTCAACAGAGGCGCGACTGCGTATTACCGCGCGGCCTGGAACATCGGCATCGTGGAATGGCGTCTTCTCATGACGCTCAAGAGCATCGAATCCCTCAATGTCAGTGAACTTTCCGACGCTGCCGACGTCGACAAGGCTGCAGCAAGTCGCAGTCTCGCCATCCTGGCGGATCGAGGGCTGATCTCGATCGAGCAGACTCGCTCCCGTGGCAGAGCCGCTATCGCCAAGCTTACCCGCGAAGGTAGAGATTTCGCCACTAGAATGGCCGAAGCCTCGCGTAAGCGCGAGGCTCGGCTATTCAAAGATTTCCCAATCGCCGACAAAAAACAATTGTCGCAACTTTTACTTCAGCTTTCTAATGCCTTGGATCATGCTGATTGGGAGCACTAACGGATCAGACAGCAGCGGAAGGATCAAGTGAGCTACGACGCTCAAGTCCACCCCGCAGAACGTTTCTCGATAGGATGTCCCCGTCTCACTCACGGCACGCGCGACGCTCTTGCCCTCCTTAGGGAGACGACCGGCGGTTTCGGATCGCCCCCAAGGTCCTGCTAGATGGCGCATTGTTCTGAAAGTTGTAGCCGTCTCTCGCTTTTCAACCCGGATCGGCCGCAACAATTCGTAGACGTGGCTAGGCTTGATCTCTGGGATCGTGAGTTTCCAATTGTCGGGCCAGCGTACCGTTTGAGCGACGACGGCCATTGACTGCGATGCTTCGTGCTCCAGATCGACCAGTGCTTGCGCATGTAGATTTCGGCGCACAGCTCGAAAGTAGGCAGGGTGACCTTGGTCTCTCCGGCTTTCGCTTCCTCAGGCGCCGCTCGCTTCTCCACACGATGTCGACGCCGGGTGCGCTGCGATCGCCTTTGACACGAAGACGCGCTGCGTCGCGGGCAAGCCGCGCGTCCTTTAGCGACACGTCTTTGAGCGATCCTAGACCGAGCCAGCGCGGCTTACCTTCTTTCCAGTATCGGTAGCACCAGTTCTGGCACTCGCGACGACGAGGTAGAGACCGTCGCCGTTGTTGTTGCTGGCTGAGAAGATGATGACGGCACTGCGAAAATGCGAATAACTTCCGTTGGTCACTTTTGAGGGGCTGTGTAATAGGCCAAGCGGTCTCCCATCCTCAAGCAAGTCGATCTGGTCGGACCACTGTCAAAGTCTTGGCACTGGCCTGTTTCCGGCGACAGTGGCCTAGTTTGAAATGACAACGTGGCCCGTTTTGTTCTGGGCCAACCATACGGTGTATTCACGGGCGGAACACGCCGTCATAGATTGCCGAACTTTCCCGATCTTGGCACGATCTGCAATAGACGCCGCATTCTGACGGGCAATATCATTTCCCGTTTCAGGACTATGGAGGGCGGGCGCGCTTCGCGGGCTAGCTCTTAGTCCGTATTCCTGACCGCCTCAGCTAGTATGGCGTAAAGCTGGCGCTTGCTGAGCTCTTTGGGCTGCCGCTTCTCCAGTGGTTTCGACACCTTCTTACCTACAGTGCGGGCACAAGCGGCGGACAATGCCGCTCTCTTCCGGTCTACCCCTGTGAACGGAAATCGTCAGACTGCACCGGCGTGTATCACGCGGGCCAAAACCGGACTCGTGCACCGCAGAAAATGATGCGCATGATCTACTTATCCTATCGGTTCTGGTATGATCCCTAAGGTGGTTGAAGATCTCGGGAAGCGGATGAGCCCGAATTTTTCGAGCAGGAAGGGCATCTGCGGAACCGAACGTAGCATCAGACGTTCTTCCGGCGTATGAGCAGCGCCGTCGCCCCGGCGCAGCCCGCGCAGAGGCGTCGCGCTGTGCTGGTCGGAGAGAATGCTCATGAGACTCACTCTTTCGGTCATCAAGGCTGACGTTGGCTCAGTCGGCGGGCATACGAAGCCATCTTCACGCATGATGGCAGCTGTCGAGGGCGAGGTCGCGAAGGCGATCTGCAATGGTCTGTTGATCGACGGTTTTGTCTGCCACACCGGCGACGACATTGCGATCATCATGACGCACACACGTGGCGAGGGGAGCTCAGAGATCCATCAACTCGCCTGGAAGGCGTTTCTTACGGCCACTTCGGTTGCAAGGACTTCCGGTCTCTACGGCGCCGGCCAGGATCTTCTCGCAGACGCACCTTCCGGAAACATTCGCGGTGCCGGCCCGGGCGTCGCCGAGCTCAGCTTCGACCACAGCCTCTCGGGGCCGAGACCCGCGGAATCATTCATGGTGTTCGCCGCCGACAAATGCGGCCCCGGCGCCTATAACCTGCCGCTCTACCTCGCCTTCGCTGATCCCATGTATTGCGCCGGGCTGATGCTACCCCCGATGATCAAGGGATTCCGTTTCCATGTCATCGACATGGACCACACGGCGGGCGACAGCGTGATCGAACTCGACGCGCCCGAGGACAACTACCACATTGCCGCGCTGCTCCGCGACAACGAGCGCTTTGGCATTGATCGCATCGTTTCTCAAACATATGGCGAGGTTGCCGCCGCCGTGTCGGCGCAACGTCTTCACGCAATCGCAGGCAAGTACACCGGCAAGGACGATCCGGTCGCAATCATCAGGAACCAGGGAATTTTCCCGGCGCCCGAGGAGATTATCTCGCCCTTCGCCAAGGCACACTTCGTGGGTGGCGATGCGCGCGGCTCGCATGTGATGCCGCTGATGCCCGTGCCGCTCAATACACCGGTCACTGGCATGTACTGCCTGCCGATCGTTTCTTGCGCTGGCTTTTCGGTCGACAAGGACGGCCGCTTTTCCGAGTCCTATACCGATTTCTTCGACACCCCGGCGTGGGACGAGGTGCGCCGGCGCGCGCAACGCAAGGCAATCGAGATGCCCAGCCAGGGCTGGTCCGGCGCTGCGATGCTGCCATATTCTGAGCTGGAATATGGCGGCTTCCGCGACACCGTATCCGCACTCGTGAAGCGATTTCGGCTGCGTGAGGAGCGCAAGCCGGAGGCGGCCGAGTAGCGAAGCTGCGCTGTGCATTATTACGACCTGCCAATGCTGGGAGGTTTGGCTTGGCGAAAAGACGCATCGGCATTCTCACGGGCGGCGGCGACGTCGCCGGCCTCAACGCAGTCATCAAGAGCGTGACTTATCGCGGCAGTGAGAACGACATCGAGGTCGTCGGTCTCCGCCGTGGTTGGGAGGCCCTCACGCACTTGAACCTCGAGGACCCGACCAGCAGGTCTCACTATGTCATCCCGCTCAACCGTGAAAACACTCGCACTATCGACCGGCGCGGCGGCACCGTGCTGCACTCGAGCCGCATCAATCCGTCCAGAATACAAAAGCTGCCCGATCATCTCGTCGGCAGGGACGTTCCAGTCTCCCTGAGTACCAAGGACGGCATCGTAACCAAGACCTGGGACCTCACCGGCCAGGTGCTGGCGAACCTTTCGGGGCTCGGAATCGAACACCTGATCGCCATCGGCGGCGACGACACGCTCAGTTATGCGGCCAAGCTCAACGAACTCGGCGTCAAGATCATCGCCATCCCGAAGACGATGGACAACGACGTCCGCAACACCGAGTACTGCATCGGCTTCTCGACCGCGATCACCCGCGCCAGCGATGCCATCCAGCGACAGCGCACCACTGTCGGCTCGCATGAGCGAATTGGCATTTTCCGCGTCTTTGGCCGCGATGCTGGATTCACAGCGCTCTACGCCGCGTATGCGACCTCGATACGATGCGTCATACCGGAGTACAAGGTCAACCTCGACAAACTGATCCAGCTGCTCCTCGAGGAGAAGCGAGCGAACCCAAGCAACTACGCGCTGATCGTGCTCAGCGAGGGTGCCGAGTGGGAGGGCTTCAACCTGCAGGAATACGGCGAGCCTGACGCCTACGGTCACCGCAAGAAGGCCAACGTGGCGGAATCGCTTGCCGACGAGATCAGGCGGCGCGCCGGCGAGGAGACGATCACCTCCGACCTCACCTACGACCTGCGATCGGGCGATCCGGACTTCATCGACAAGCTTGTGGCCCTGACTTTCGGCAACATGGCCTACGATGCCATCCTGGAAGGCAAGACCGGCCTCATGTCGGCGCTGGTAGAGGGCTGCTACGACCTCGTGCCCATCCCTGACGCCAAGCTCGGCCCGCGCAAATTGGACGTCGCCAGCAGCTACAACACGGAGCGCTATCGCCCCATCTACGGCAACAAGCAGGGGTTGCCGATCTTTCTCAACCGCGCGTCATAGATAGATGGTGACCCAAGCGCCGGCATGACTGGTTGCTGCGGGTGCGTCGCAACCGGCCTTGTCGCCGCAGCGCCACCGAGATCGGGGAGACGGCTCATGAGGACCTTGCTGCTGCTCGTGCTTTCTATGGTGACCGTCGTGCGCGAAGTGACCGCACAGGACGCGCAATGCGTCCTCGAACGCGCCGCCATGGTCGAAACCATCCGGTCTTACGCCCGGTCCCACGTCAGTGTTTTGGGACAGCAGGGGCTGTCGGGGAGAGTCCTTGAGGCCATGGGGCAAACACAACGCCATCTGTTCATCCCTGAGCGATCTTGCTCCATCGCATACGCAGACATGCCGCTTCCGATCGGCGCCGGCCAGACCATATCGCAGCCATTCATCGTGGCCTTGATGACTCAGCTGGCTTACGTCGCGCCCGATGATGTTGTGCTCGAAGTCGGTACGGGTTCGGGCTATCAGGCTGCCATCCTTGCGCACCTGGCGCGAAAGGTCTGCACCATCGAGATCATCCCGCAGTTGGCCGCAGCCGCAGCCAAAACGCTCAAAGACCTCGCGTATGACAATGTGAGCGTTCGGCTTGGCGACGGCTATGCTGGCTGGCCCGATTGCGGTCCTTTTGAAGCAATCATCGTCACCGCAGCGCTCGGGCACGTACCGGCGCCGCTGATTGAGCAGCTCAAATTGGGTGGCCGGCTGGTGATGCCGGTGGGACCTGCCTACACCACTCAGCAACTCACGGTGGTGGAAAAAACCGGCCCGGGCAAGACAACAACGCGCGCCGCCAGCCTCGTGCGGTTTGTACCCTTTACGCGCTCACCAGATTAAAAGCCAATCGACGTTTAATTCTTGAGCAGCACTTGCGCAGTCGCCTCGCTGGCTGGAGCCTTGCGGAAAGCGCCAGCTGTTCGAACCTGTCGGCTTCGGGTCTTGGGTGTGTGCAAACGGATAGGTCGGCACGCGGCCGTGGTCGCCAATCGTTGCAGGCGGCCGATGTCTCGCGTCGGAGCGTCCAATGACTGGCC
>NZ_SPVJ01000076.1:0-18293 GCF_004634465.1 Bradyrhizobium sp. MOS001 | reverse complement strand
AATGAGAACGCACGCGCGCTGATATCCATGATGGCCCGGAGCAAATGCTCCAATCAAAGGCCGGATACATTGATGCAAGACCACTCACCACCTGATCGATGAACCTCTTGCTACGCACGGCCGGACCATACATTAGGGTCACAAGCGGCGGTTTGGCCGCGAGCGCGCAATGTCCGGTCTGGCCCCGACTACGGTCGTGCTGAACGTCGCCTTCATCTTCACCTATGGGCCATGAGGGGCGAAAGGCGTTGTCCAGCCCGCCCTGACGCCTGCCGATCTCGCTAGTTGTTTAGGTGATGAAGACGACCCGCGTTTCCAGCGAAACCCGCCGGTACAAATCCTCGACATCGTCGTTCACCAGCCGGATGCATCCGGAAACGACGAGATGGCCGATCGTCTTCGGCGAATTCGTGCCGTGGATGAGCAGTCCGGGCTTGTCGAGCAACAGTGCGCGGGCGCCGAGGAAACTCCCGGGACGGCCGGCCGACGCCTGCAAGGCCTCGGTGTCCCTGCTACTCGTAGCGGAAGGCTGCCAGTCCGGCCATTCCAGCTTGTTTGCGATGCGGAAGAAGCTGCCGCCCTTCTGGCAGGCCTGCGCGATCCCGATGCCGTAGCGGCGCGCGGAATTGTTGTTATCGATCAGGTAGAGAAAGCGGTTTTCGCGGTCGACCACGATCGAGCCGGGAACGACGGTTGTTCGGTAAAAGACCACTTGTCGCTGTAGCGCGAACGGCAGGCCTTCGCCTGTGGAGCCGCCATCGACGCCAGGCTTGAGATCCGCCATTACGGCCTCTTCGCGCACACGCTGCAACTTGGGCGGCGACGATGTGGCATTGCTGGCAACAATGGCCGGTCCTTTAATAGCGACGTAGACGTAGAGCAAGGCCGACGCGGCGATGGCAGCAACTAGCGCGGCCGCGCCGATGGCGAACGGCCTCCAGTTCCTCCCCGTCGACAACACCTCGTTGATTTCAGCCGCGGCGTTCGCTTCCTCGGCGGCCAAGTCATCCTCGATCCGCCGAATGGCGTCCTCCAGCGCGGCGGCGTGCGACGACGCGGCCTCGCGCGTGAGGTGGGATCGCGTGATCAGTCCAAAGGCGTCCTTGTAAATCCGGTCGCGCGCCGTGGCGTCCTTGCCTGCGACGGCTTTCGTGATCAACGCATAATAGTCCACGTCCATGGTCGGCCCCCCAAAGGAATTATCTGACGGGAGGCGCGTACTGAATTCCGCCCTGCGTCCAGAGCCCGTTCAGCCCGCGCGGGATGCTGAGATTCGACTGCGTTCCGACATTTCTCTCGTAGATTTCCCCGTAATTGCCGACCGCGCGCACCGCGCGAGCGGCCCAATCCTTTGTAAGGCCCAGCTGCTCGCCGAACTCGCCTTCGCCACCGAGCAGGCGCCTGATGTCGGGATTTTGCGATTTCGCGGCGTCGTCGACCGTTGCCGACTTGACGCCCAATTCCTCGGCATTGATCACCGCATAGAGTGTCCACTTCACCAAGTTGAACCACTGGTCGTCGCCTTGCCGCACCGCGGGCCCAAGCGGCTCCTTCGAAATCACCTCCGGCAAGATGATGTGGCTGTCGGGCGCGGACAGCTTGAGGCGCTCGGCGTAGAGTTGCGACACGTCACTGGTCAGCACGTCGCATTTGCGATCATCATAGGCCTTTCGGCTCTCTTCCGCAGTGTCGAGTGCCAGCACCTTCAGTGCCATGTCCTTGGTGCGAAAATAGTCCGTCAGGTTCAGTTCGCTGGTGGTGCCGGTCTGGGTGCAAACCGTCTTGCCTCCTAGCTGCAACGCGGTATCGATCCCGGTATCCCGACGCAACAGAAAGCCCTGACCGTCATAATAGGCGATACCGGCGAACATCAGACCGAGCGAACTCTCCCGCGACATCGTCCAGGTCGAGTTGCGCGACAGCAAATCGATCTTGCCCGACTGCAACGCCGCGAAGCGGGAGGTTGCATCGAGCGGGGTGAACGTCACCTTGGCGGGATCGCCTAAAATCGCTGCCGCAACCGCCCGGCATATGTCGACGTCGAAACCGCTCCAGTTGCTCTTGTCGTCCATGCTGGAAAATCCCAGCAGTCCCTGGCTGACACCGCAATTCAGCAAACCGCGCT
Organism: Bradyrhizobium sp. MOS001; assembly: GCF_004634465.1. Classification (NCBI taxonomy): domain Bacteria; kingdom Pseudomonadati; phylum Pseudomonadota; class Alphaproteobacteria; order Hyphomicrobiales; family Nitrobacteraceae; genus Bradyrhizobium; species Bradyrhizobium sp. MOS001. The sequence goes on along the minus strand of NZ_SPVJ01000076.1, from coordinate 16,168 downwards.
CCTTAACGGTTTTCAGGGTCTGCGCGCGGACGGGATGGCTCCCCGCAACAATCATAGCCATCAACATGACGGCCGCGAGGATGGGGCGCTTCCTGAAGTCGGGCATGCCGGTCTCACGACAAGTGGTGGCCACAGCGTTTTTCGGCCAAAGGAATGTCAGCAGTCTAGCACAACCCGAACGACTACCAATACGCTGCAGAACGGCGCGGCCTTCAGACGAAAAACGCATAGGTCCTATCGATCAGCCAAAAGGCCGCCATTGTCCCGATCGTGTAAGCCACAGCAAAGAGTACCGTTTGCTTCTGAACGCGTCTCGCTTCCTTCCATTCGGTCCGAACTGCTCGCGTGTGAAGTTGCAACAGATCATAGGGTTGTTCTGGCAGCATTTAGCATATTCGGCCGGAGACGGGACCGCTCATCGGCTTTGTGAACAGAGACCATGCCGGAAAATAGCACCTCGCGTATCCCCTTCGGGCCTGCTTTCAGTGATGGGCATCGGCGGTTACTGATCGCGACCTCGACCCACGGCGACCGACAAGGTAGACAAAGCTGCCTGACAGGCTCCTCCGCCAATTTGGGAGATCAACATGCAAATCGCGATCGTCGGAGCTGGAGCAGTGGGGTGCTTCTATGGCGGCCTGCTCGCGAGGGCAGGACATGACGTACTGTTCATCGGCAGGCGGGTGCACGTCGATGCGATCAATTCTCGTGGCCTCCTCCTGGACACGCAGAACTTCAAGGGATACTTGCCGGCCAGTGCGGCTACAGACGCAAGCTCCCTCGCCTCGCCGGATGTGGTTCTGGTTTGCGTGAAGTCGGCCGACACAGAGGAAGCAGGTCGGTCTTTGGCTGGACGCTTAGATCAGGAAACGTCGATCCTCAGTCTCCAGAACGGCGTCGACAATCCGCGGCGTTTTCGGGCCGTCACGGGGCATCCTGTTATTCCTGCCGTGGTCTATGTTGGCAGCGAAATGGCCGGCCCCGGCCACGTCAAACATCACGGCGGCGGTGCCCTCGTAATCGGCTCATCCCCAAGAAGCGAAGCGTTGGCACAAATGCTACGCGCGGCCGACATCCAGACGACTGTTACGGATGACATCGAAAAGATCCTCTGGAGCAAACTGGTCACGAACTGTGCATATAACGCGCTCTCTGCCGTCGCTGGCATCTCCTATGGACCGATGCTGGACGTCGACGGCACCAGGGATGTCGTGGCGAGCGCGGTGCAGGAAGCCATCACTATCGCTCGCGCTTGCGGCGTCCTCGTACAGGAGGACCTGCTTGAACAGATCCTCAAAATTCCCGCCGCCATGCCGAACCAGATGTCGTCTACCGCGCAGGATCTCGCGCGTGGCAAGCCAAGCGAGATCGACTTTCTCAACGGGTACGTCGTGCGCAAGGGCATTGAATTGGGCATTCCGACGCCAACCAATCGCGCCCTTCAAGTAATGGTCAAACTGGCGGAAGCGAAGCGCAAACAATGACCCGGCTTGAGACTCTTGCCTCGGCCCTGCTCGTTGAGACGATCGTCGTTGTTGCGGCTCCGGCAAAGGCCGATGATTTTGTTGGACAGGCCAGCGTCATCGACGCGATACGATCGAAATCCATAACGCGCGCATTCGGCTCTGGGGCGTCGATGCGCCGGGAGAGCACACAGTTTTGCCGAGGCCAGGACAGCCTCCAGTATCGCACGAGACCATTCGGCAGGGCCAAGCGCCGATCAATCAAGTTCTGCGAACATCTGACGGGCGATGACCCTACCGTGTTCGAGAATGTCTGCCACATGGGCCTAGAGTGCATCGTGTCGAAGCGGATAGATGCGTCCTCCGCCACAAGGGAATGGTCTCTCAGCGGGCTGGCACCGGCGCGCCCGGCGCAGCACCCGCGACCTCTATATGCGGATTGACCTTGAACGTGAGGGCTACAATGCTGCCGACTAGAGCGCAGCCACCGAGGACCAGCAGCCCGGCGGTGAAGTTGCCGGTCGCGTCTTTGAGGTAGCCCATGACGTAGGGACCGGCGAACCCGGACAAGTTGCCGAGCGCATTGATCCCGGCGATCCCAGCCGCTGCCGAAGCGCCCGTCAGGAAGGCACTCGGTATCGGCCACAGCAGAGGTGGCGTCGCGGAAACACCGATCTGGCTTAGGCAGAGGAAGCCAAGCACCAGAGCCGGGGCCGAGACGAGGCCCGCGCCCGCGAGACCAACCGCGGCAAGGAACATGGCGAAGCAAACGTGCTCCCGACGCTTCAAAGTGCGATCGGAGTTGCGGCTCAGGACGATCATCCCGACGGCGCCAAACAAGAAGGGCACAGCGGAGAGCAGGCCTGTCTCGAAGTTGCTCACGCCGAAGTTCTTGATGATCGTCGGTAAGAAGAACGCCACACCATAGCTCGCCGCGTTAAGACAGAAGTAGACGAACGCGCAGGCGAGGACGCGGAGGTCGGTGAGCGCCTTGAGGATGCCGACGTGCTCGACCGCCACCTTGTGCTGCCTCTCGGCCTCCAGCCGTCCTTCGAGCCAGTCCCTCTCGTCATTGGCGAGCCACGTCGCGATCGTCGGACGGTCCGTTAGGTAAAAGACGACGCCGAAGGCCATTAAGATCGACGGCAAGGCTTCGATGATGAAGAGCCATTGCCAGCCATCGAGTCCAGCGCCGGAGATGTTCAGCAGAGCCCCGGAAATCGGGCCGCCCACAATCGACGAGAACGGGATAGCCAGCATGAAAAGCGAGACAACGCGCGCGCGATAGACCGAGGGGAACCATAGAGTCAGGTAGAAAATGATCCCCGGAAAGAAACCGGCCTCGGCGAGACCGAGCAGGAAACGGAGGATGTAGAAAACCCACTCGCTCGAGATCGCTGTGGCCGCTGCGATCGAGGGGATGAAGGCGAACAGAGCAGAGATGATGCCCCAGCTTAGCATGATGCGGGCGATCCAGAGCCGAGCGCCGAACCTTTCCAACGCGAGGTTGGATGGCACCTCGAACAGGAAGTAAGAGATGAAGAATAGGCCCGCACCCAAGCCGTATGCCGCCTCCGATAGCCCGAGCGCCGAGTTCATCTGTAGTTTGGCGAAACCAACGTTCACCCGGTCGAGGTAGGCGACGAAGTAGCAGACGAAGAGAAAGGGCAGCAACCGCCACATCACCCTGCGGATGGTTCTTGCTTCAATCTCGTCCATGACACCGTTACTCCCTTTCTTGGGGTGACGCTTAGCCGGCCTGCCGGATCAGGACCGGCATCAACCACCTGCATGGGCGCGGACCGGCTCGGCCGGGACGTATCCTCGGGTGCCGAGCGCTGCAGCTCCGCGTGCGCATCCACCACCGCTTTCCGCTTGGGCGCGGTGTTGTTCTCTTCGGCCTTGGCGGCACGATCTTTGGCGGCGCGATCGCGAACCGGCTGCTTCACCGTCCCGGTCGCTTCGGCGACCTGGAACCAGCATCTGCGCCGGCCTTCCACCCGATAGACCCAGTGCTGGCCGTCGGCCGACTTGCCGGGCCGTGACAAGCACCCCACCTCCGCTGACGCGGGCGCAGGGGTTGGCGCGGGATCGGCGTTGAAGAATGCGGAAAATGTGTTCGACGACGCAGACGTCGTCGAGAGACCGGCAAGACATACAAAAGCGGCAAAACAAATTCGCAAATGACCGGACATGGAAACCCCCGGGGTTGCGCCCCTGCCCGACCACGAGCGTTGGCCGTGATCTGGGTCGCAACGCGACTTAAATCCGGCAACGCCGTGGATTCATTTTGGCCGCAGGCGAAATGATTGCGCAGACGAGGGGGGATTATGACAGTGCACTCAATAGCTCCGGCCGCCTTCGCGGGGCCTGTAGCTCAACGGTTAGAGCCGGCCGCTCATAACGGTCTGGTTGCAGGTTCGAGTCCTGGCGGGCATAGCAAGAATATCAGTATCTTGCTTGCTCTTCGTTGCCCCCTGCCCGACTGCCGCACCAGAAACCGCACTAGATACGTCCACTTTTCGTTCGTGAGGCGGTTCGCGCTCCACAATCAAAAGACCCGTGAGATCGTAGGAAGATGGTTCATTCCCGACAGTTGCCTGCCGTAACCAGCGCTTAACCGCTATCGAATCTTGACGCTGGGCTCTAGGAGCACTGTTCAAACTAGTTCCAAGCCCTCCTACCCATGCGGACTTCCACGGCTGATCTCCCTAGCAGCGATGGTCATGTCCGCTAAGGGTTCGATTCCGTTGAAAACGTCTTTTGCGGCGTTGAGACTGTCTAAGAGACACTGGTGCGCTCGATATTTTTGGGAGGCGGGGGACAACTTAGACTTGGGCGGTTTCAACCAGCGCCCTTCCACGCAATCTAAAACGGCATCGACAGCCGAAGTCAGAGATCAGCTAACTTTCGCGCGAATTTTGCTGAGGCGGTATTTTCGACTGTTTCAACACAATCGGCCAACGCCGACATCGGTTGCATACTTGAACGGCACCGAAGGGCCGGTTCGCACGGGGACTTCCCTCTGATCACCAAGAGAACCGTGCGGACGAGATCAGTAGCGGATTCCGCCAGCTGATCATGCCAGCAGTTTCAAAGTTCGTCTCGCTTGCCATGACCGCGAAGCCGGATGTGCGCCCCTAGGACCCCCTAGGACGCTTCTAACGATACGCTTTGACCGCAGGCAAACGACCACGCACAAATTGCTGCGTAACTCTCGCCACGCGCTCGCCAAGGTGTTCGGCGGTCAGAAGATCGGATTCGGGTGGCGCGACGTCAGGTCCTTGATCGTTGTTCGACTGCGCCGCAGCACCGAGCCAGAAGCCTAGCCGATTGAGGTCTTGATCCGAGCCGTGCGTACTATTGTTGCCCGGCGGCAGACCAAGATTGACCCAGTGCATGCCATGTTGTGCAGCAAGGATGGCGAATTGGGTCAGTGTTGCGAGCTTGTCCCCAGACCGTGACGCCGAGTTTGTGAAGCCTGCGGCGATCTTGTCCTTCCAGGCGCCCCTCGAGTAGGATTTTGACGTCGAATCCATGAAGGCTTTGAATGGTCCGGATGCGCTTCCCATGTAAGTCGGGGCGCCGAAGATTATCGCGTCTACTAGTTCGAGATCATCAGAGCGGCCTTGAGCCTCATCTGACGTTAGATAGAGGGCAGATGCGCCCGCGACTCGTTCGATTCCACTTCGTACGGCTTCGGCCTGCCGCGCAGTGTGGCCGAAACCGCTGTGAAATATTACGGCAACGGTTACTGGAGTTGCTGCGTAGTTGATACGATCACTCATGACGAACCCTTCTGTTTGCTGGTTGATGGACCTCTATCGTGCTGACTGCGCTGGTCACTTCGTGTATCGCCTGGCAAGCGAAGCGCATGAGGTGGTGAGTACCGAGCTGAACCGCCGTGCGGGATCGTCATGTCGGAAGACGAAACTCGGAAGTCCAACCCAATTCCACGCGAGCCTTTTCAGTCGCTACGGTTCTGTTGAACTGCGCAATATTATAGATGCCCGGGTCCCCGTGATCGATGGCGAGCATAGCGGCATAGGCCGCCGCATCCACATGAACCGGCACAGAATTTGAGGGTTGGTCCGAAGCGGTTCCCGGGCCATAAAGCTGCCCGTAGCGAAGGACGATGCCCTCGAGCGGCGGCGATTTTAAAATTAGATCTTCCAACGCAATCACTCCCTGCACGTTGATACCGCTCTCTCCCTCAGCGCCGGTATCGAGCGGGTCCGTCTCCGCGTGGGGCTCGGCCCCCGGCGCATAGGCCCACGCGATGCTTTGCGCCACCAACCGCTGCGCACCCGCCGCAATTGCGGCCCTGACGAGGTTCCGCGTTCCTTCGCTACGGATGCGGGCGGTGCGGACGATCGCTGCTCCCATCTCACGCGGATTGAGATCCTTCGGGAGGTCAGTGAGCTGATGGATCACAACATCTGGGCGCGCCGATGCGACGGCGCGTGACAGCGCCGATACGTCGAACACGTCGACTACGACCGGCGTTGCCCCGAGGGAGTGTAGCGCGTCCGCGTTCACTTTCGATCTGGTACTGCCACAGACGTAATGGCCAGCGCTGTGCAGGAGTGGCGTCAAGCGCCTGCCGATTGCGCCGGACGCGCCGGCAAGAAAGATCCTGTAACCCATCGTCGTTACTCCTTTCACTATCCACTCCAACAGGCGCGTCGTTACCAAAGCGAGAGATCCGATCAGTCTCAGATCGCGATCGGCGTCGAGATCACCCGCCTTCCCCTCGCCTCGGGGGCTTCAACCGTGATCAATTTTTCCAACGGCGCCCAGAGGATGCCGAACGCTACTTCGCGATGTTGATGATCTTGGCATGGGTAAAGGCTTCGAGCCCTTCTCGACCCAATTCAGCGCCGATGCCCGATTGCTTGGCGCCACCAAAAGAAATGTCGGGCGACACGTCAAGAAACGTGTTGATCCAGACAGTCCCGGTTTCAAGCTTGGCCGCCACCCGGAACGCACGATCGAGATCCTTCGCCCACACCGTTCCGCCGAGTCCATAATCCGAGTCGTTGGCACGAGCGATCACGTCGTCGACGTCAGAATAGCGCAGCACCGGGACGACGGGGCCAAATTGCTCCTCCGTCACCAGTTGCGCATCGTCGGCAATGTCTCGAACGATCGTTGGCCTAATGAAATACCCCTTGCGGGGGAGCACGTCGCCGCCAGCGACGATCTTGCCGTTTCGCTTTGCATCCTCAAGAAAGCCCTTAACCTTCTCGAACTGAGCTTTATTCTGCAGCGGGCCCATCTGCGTGCCCTTTTTCAGGCCGTCATCAACAACTGATTCGCTCGCCAGGCGTCCGAGCTCCTCGCAAATCTGGTCGTACTGTGAATCATGGATGTAGATCCGCTTAGCCCCGAGACAGATCTGGCCGGCGTTCATCATCGAGGCGGCGAGCAGTTTGGGAGCTACCTCGATTGGATCGACATCATCGAGCACGATCGCGGCGTCGTTGCCACCGAGCTCCAGGGTGAGCCGTTTCAACGTACCGGCCGCGCTGCACATCACTTTCTTGCCGGTCGCAGTCGAGCCCGTGAAGGCGACCTTGGCCACGTCCGCGTGACTTGAGAGCGCATCACCCAAATCGTTGTGATCGACGATGACGTTGATCACGCCTGCGGGCAGGATCTCGCCACAGAGTTCTCCGAACCGGAGCGTGGTTAGCGGCGTCGTTGGTGCCGGCTTCGCGACCAGCGTGTCCCCGGCAAGCAGCGCCGGAGCCACCTTGATGACGAGCAGGAGCATCGGAAAATTCCACGGCACAATCGCGGCGACCACGCCGAGTGGGATGTGCTGCCGCACGATTTTTTGTGTGGCGTCCTCCTTCAAGACTTCGATTGGCAGATCGAGACTCGCGTAATGGCGAATAATCCGGATAGTAAAATAGATCTCCCAGTTCGCCTCAGAAAGCGGCTTGCCCTGTTCCAGGGTCAACAAGCGCGCAAATTCGTCTTGTCCTGCATCCAGCGCATCAGCCAACTTACCCAACAGCGCACCGCGCTCGGATATCGGTTTAGCGGACCACGCTGGGAACGCCGCCTTCGCGGCGGCGACTGCCGCGTCAAGCTGCGCGCGATCAGCTCGCGGCGCCTCCGCCAGCACGTCCTCGGTCGCTGGGTTGATGACATCAAGCCTTCCTGCGCCGGGCACCAATTCTCCATTAATCAGCAGTTTGAATTCTCTCATTGCTCTCTCCTCACGGGATGTCGCGGCGATGATGAACTCCCTCAAGAGTTTACCATCCACACACCTGTGATGGCACCAAGCTGGGGGCGTATCTATCAGACCTAGGTGTCGCCGATACTTTAGGATCGGCCTGCGCGAAACCGCGGATCTTTCATCAGCGAACAGATCTTGCACGGCCAGTCGGTGCACTTGAGAGCAGCAAATCCGGCACAAGCCCTTTTCGCGAAGGCGCCCTACGCCACGGCGAACCCGACACCAAAGAACAATGGACGCTTCGCGACCGCTAACCATCTTTTCCAGAAGCGAAGTTGTCCCCACGATTGTAGTGGAGGCCTTCCGACGCACGCGACCGGCGCGCCGATGAGCGACCAAACCACACCGAAACCATCAACGCAGGGATTCTCCATGAGCAATCGCGTCGACTATGCCAAGGCTTCACCCGCAGGTTACAAGGCTTTCGGCGGGGTGTACGTCCATCTTCAGAACAGTGGCCTTCCAAAGGATCTCATCTATCTCGTTTACCTGCGAGCTTCGCAGATAAACGGCTGCGCCTATTGCATTGATATGCATTCCAGCGACTTGCTCAAGCTCGGCGTCGCAGTCGAGAAGCTCGTTCTCGTGCCGGTGTGGCGTGGAGCGGGTGACGTATTCAGCAACCGCGAACGCATCGCGCTCGCTTGGACAGAGACCGTAACAAACGTCGCCGAAACCGGCGTTCCCGATGCGGATTATGAAGCCGCGGCTGCCGCGTTCAGCGATAAGGAGCTTGTCGATCTTACCTATGCGATCAGCTTGATGAACGTCTTCAATCGTTTGTCGATTGCGTTCCGCACGCCCCCCGCCGCCGCGGCCAGGGCTAGCCATGCAGCATAGGCTGATCGTTGCTAAGGGCTTCATAACCGACGGCCTGAATCTCTGAAGGCACGTTCACGGCGAACCCTTACAAGCCGACAAACGACAGTACGTGCGAAATCAATGCTGCGTGTGCGCAAGCCGAAGTTTCGCGGCCATTGACGCCAGGTCGACCAGCGAGCCGGCCTGCATCTTGTGCATCACCCTGCCTCGGTGAGCTTTTACGGTGATCTCACTGATGCCCAGATCGAAAGCAACCTGCTTGTTCAACAAGCCGGTGACGATCAGGGCCATCACCTCCCGTTCACGACGACTCAGCGTCTCGTAACGATCGGATAGCATGCGAATCTCCGCCTCGTGACCAAGTACCGTGCGGCTCCGTTCGATCGCCTGCCGGATTGCGCCCAGCAACGCATCGTCGCTGAACGGCTTCGTCAAGAACTCGACCGCACCGGCCTTCATGGCCCGCACCGTCATGGGCACATCTCCATACCCCGTGATAAAGATGATCGGCATGTCGATCCGATCACCAGCGACGCGCACTTGAAGATCGAGGCCATTCAGGTCCGGGAGATTGACGTCGAGCACTAGGCAGCTGGGCGCGTCTGCTCGCGGGCGGGACAGGAACTCTTTTGCAGAAGCAAATATCTCTGGCCTCCAGCCGGCCGAGCTAATCATTAGTTCCAGTGATTCGCGCACCGACACATCGTCGTCGACAACGAACACAATCGGTATGACGTGCGATACGTGCGACATGGACGCTGACCCAAACAATGATTGCTCTGATGTTTGTTACTTTACTTTCCAGCAGTCAAAGGTACCACGTGACATTCCGCCCATGCGGAGTGCGATATCGAGGGCCCCGCGCAGCGAGGCGTCGCTGAATGGCTTGAGCAGACATTCCGCGGCACCTTCCGCCAGCGCGCGCGGCCGAGCCGTCTCATCGCCGTGACCGGTAATGAAAACGATCGGAATGTCTTGCCGGCGTAACCTAAGCTCTCGCTGGAGATCTGGTCCGGACATTCCTGGCATAGCCATATCGAGAATCAGGCAACTGGTCCGGCCAAGATGGTCAGAAGCCAGGAACTCTTCCGCCGACGAAAAGGCCTCCACCGCGAACCCGAACTCCTTGAGCAAGTCTGGTAGCGATTCACGTACCGACTCGTCGTCATCGACAATCGAAACGAGCAAACGGCCCGTCATTACAAACTCCTCATCGCCTGCTTTTGCGCAGCAGGACTCCAATTGCCGTCAAGTCTGCGGTCCTCCTTGCTCCCAAGTCCAAGTGGAATGGAAAAGGAGAATGAAGCGCCATTGCAATCATTCGATTCCGCCCAAAGACGACCATGGTGATTCTCGATAATGGATCGACTTACAGATAAGCCAATCCCCATGCCATTATCCTTAGTGGTGAAGAAGGCATCAAAAATTCTGCGCAGGTCCTGCGAACCGAAACCCACTCCCTCGTCCTGCACGGTCAGGCGCGCATGCTCGTCGGCATCCCGTCCGCTTCTGATGATCAGCCGCCGAGGACGATTGTCGATACCTATCATTGCGTCCGACGCATTGCGGATCAGATTCAGGATAACCTGCTGAAGCTGCACGCGATCACCCATGACCGATGGAAGGCCGTCGGCAAACTCCGTCTGAAGATTGATTCGGTCTCTCTTGAGTTCACTCATCAACAGTGCAATCACCTCTTGCGTCGCTTCGTTAAGGTCAACCGGCTCCATCGTGAATTTTCTCTTGCTGAAGAGCGCGCGCAGTCGAACGATCACGTCAGATGCACGGTTACCATCGCGAATGGTGCGCCGCGCAGTTTCACGCGCTCCGTCCACATTGGGCGGATCCACAGCCAGCATCCGCAGGCATGTGCTGGCATTGGTGAGGATCCCAGACAACGGCTGGTTGACTTCGTGCGCAATCGACGCCGTCAATGCTCCAAGGCTCGCGATCCTCGAAACATGCGCGAGCTCTGATCGTACGTCCTCAAGCGCTTCTTCCGAAAGTCGGCGCTTCGTCACGTCCTGCACCGCACCGATGTATTCAAGTTGACCGTTTCGGTTTCGAGTTGCATGTGCGACGAGGTGAAGGTGTTTGATCGAATCATCAGGCATGAGCAGCCGATGTTCGTACTCAAAGTCCTCGGCCTCCATTCCCGCCCGGGCAATCATGTCTTTCATCAACGGAATGTCTTCCGGATGAACCCGCGTGCCGATCAGCTCGAGCGTTACGGGAACCGTCTGATCAAACTCGAAAATGCGGTAAACTTGGTCTGACCAGATGATCTCCCCTGTAGCCACGCACCACGAGAGGCTACCGGTTCGGCTCAGATGCTGGGCTTCGGCGAGAAATGCTCCGCTTCGTTGAAGGGCCTCCTCCGACTGTTTGCGTTCGGTAATATCACGCAGGTAACAGGTGAATGACGGCGGCCCCTCAAGCGGGATACGAGAAATTGCAAGTTCGACTGGGAACTCGCTACCGTCGGCACGTACGGCCGTCATCTCGACGCGCTTGCCAATCAATCGCGTCTCCCCGGTCGCTAGGTATCGGGCCATTCCCTGCCGATGCTTCTTCCGCAAGGCTGGCGGGATAATGGCGTCCGCCAAGAGCTTGCCCACAATCTCATTCCGGGGATAGCCGAAGGTTCGTTCAGCGGCGGGGTTGAACTCTATGACTCGCCCTTCGTGGTCGATGGTGATGATACAATCGAGTGCCGCGTCCAGGATCGCGGCCTTGCGCGCCTCACCCTGCTTCAGCGCTGCGTCGCTCTGCGCGCGTTCAATGGCAATGCTTGCCACGTGGGCGAACTGGGCAATGAGGTCCTGTTGCTCCGGCGTGGGCGTCCGGGGCTCGCTATAGTAGATCGCAAAAGCGCCCACGACTTTGCCCATCGTTGATGGGATCGGCGTTGACCAGCACGCATGGAGACCATGCGCCATGGCCATTGGGCACCACGCGTGCGCCGCCCATCGCGTTTCTAGCGCGAGGTCGGCAGCAATCACCTGTTTGTTCAGGTACGCTGCCATTGCGCACGGGCCTGAATCGACATTTACCGGTCGGCCAATTATTGAATTGATGAAGCTGGCCGGAAGGCTCGGCGCGGCGCCGTGTTCAAGTCGCACGCCGTCTGCATCAACCAGCACGACGCTGCAGTGGCATTCCTCGGTCGTGGCCTCGACCAACCGACAAAGCGCTGCGAGAATGTCAGACATCGAGTTGCCAGCAGCTGCCATTTCCAGCAGGTGCTTCTCTCCCGTAAGAAGAGCCTCAGCCCGCTTCCGGTCATCTATGTCGGTCTCGATCACGTACCAGCGAACAATATTCCCACGCACATCCCTCCGGGGCATGCCACGCAGATGAAACCACCGATAAGCGCCGTCAGCACGCCGCAAGCGGTGCTCTATATCATAAGGTTCCCCAGTGGCTATCGCCCGATCGCAGGCTGCAATCACCGAGGGAAGATCGTCTGAGTGAACTAACTTTCCTGACTTCCAGCGCTTCAGCTCTTCCAGCGTTGTGCCGACGTACTCTAAGAATCGCTGGTTGACACTCTCGAGTTCGCCGGTCGGCGTCATGAAGGAGATCATCGCCGGAATGGCGTCGGTAATTGATCGATAAAGGCCCTCGCTCGCGCGACCAGACCGGCCTCGGTCCTCAATATCGACATTCAGTCCGATCCATCTGATGATCTTTCCAGATGCGTCCACCAACGGTCGAACTCGGAAAGTGAACCAGTGATAGGCACCATCGAAGCGGCGCAGGCGCGCTTCCATGGCGCTCACTTCGCCAGCTAACAGAATGGACCGCCACCGTTCGAGCAGGCCAGGCAGATCTTCCGGGTGGATCGCGCGCTGCCAACCGGTTCCAAACAGCTCACCAGCGCCCAGCCCGGTGTACTCACACCAAGGCTGGCTTGCGAAGTCCACACGCCCGTCAGGCACCGCTGTCCAGATCAATCCCGGGAGCGCATCAAGGATGGGACCGAGGTCTTTCTCCATTGGAGTCCTTTCCTGGTAGCTGCCGTCCCAGAACAATGCGTCAAGTTGCTGACAAAGGTCGATGATACCTTGGTGTCGGTCTGGAAGGAGCCGAGACGCCATTTAGTCCGCCATCCTACTCCCCGTGGCCGTCGATCGGCAATCTGCCTCCCGCACCGAGGCGATCACTGACACTCAGACCTCAAGAGATCTTTGAACGAGAGAAGAAATGTAGAGGTCCGCTGGGGCGGACCGTCGCGCATGAACGAGACTTCGTGCAGAAGTGCCGACGACACCTAGGTGCAATAGATTCAATCACTCGCCGGAGTATCTTCGCAGGAGCGTATCCGAGCGATCACGCTAGAAGCCATCAGAAGGTATCCGGGCATGACCATCATCAAGGCTGCCGCAGTCCAGATCAGCCCTGTCCTCTACAGCCGCGAGGGCACCGTAGACAAGATCATCGAGAAAATCATCGAGCTTGGTCGTCAAGATGTGCAGTTCGCGACCTTTCCGGAGGCGATCGTACCTTACTATCCTTATTTTTCGTACGTGCAGCGACCGTTCGAAATGCTCGGGCAGAACCTCATACTGCTTGAGCAGGCAGTGACCGTGCCATCGCCCACAACATTCGCAATCGGTGAAGCTTCCAAACAAGCAGGCGTGGTGGCGTCCATTGGCATCAACGAGCGCGATGGCGGAACGATCTACAATACCCAACTGCTTTTCGATGCGGACGGTACACTGATCCAACGCCGCCGCAAACTGACGCCGACCCACCATGAGCGCATGATCTGGGGCCAAGGTGACGGCTCGGGGCTGAGAGCTGTCGATAGTGCGGTTGGGCGCGTGGGACAGCTCGCATGCTGGGAGCACTACATTCCGTTGGCGCGATACGCCCTTATGGTCGACGGCGAGCAAATTCATGCGGCGATGTATCCGGGATCCTTCGGCGGCGATCTCTTCGCCGAACAGACCGAAATCAACATCAGGCAACACGCGCTCGAATCCGCTTGCTTTGTTGTCAACGCAACCGCCTGGCTGGACCCAGATCAACAAGCCCGCATTGTGCAAGACACCGACTGTCCAGTCGGACCAATCTCCGGCGGGTGCTTCACCGCAATTGTCACGCCGCAGGGCCAGTTGCTGGGACAACCGTTGCGCACCGGCGAGGGAGCGGTCATTGCCGATCTCGATTTCGCTCTGATCGACAAGCGCAAGCGCCTGATGGACTCGCGTGGCCATTACAGTCGTCCGGAATTGCTCAGTCTGTTGATCAACCGTACGCCTGCCACTCACGTCCATGAGCGTCGTGCGCAGGTTTCATTAGTCGCTGTCGAAAGCGCGGACAAGCAATGTTGCGCTCCAGCTTGACAGCTTGGACGCGCGGATGCCCGAAACAACCACCGGAGATGACAATGCCTAGCATCGCAATGTCGGACTCACCGAGCCTGCCGAGCGTTAGCCGGCGCCAGCTCGCTATCGAGCATATTCGTATCGATTCCGAGAAGCCATACCTCGAAACCCGAACTGCACTGGAAAAATTTCCCCGATTCGACGAGCGCATCAGATCTCACTTGCTGCATGGCGACATCGAACGCGTCAAAACTGAATTGAATGATATTCAGGGTGATGCCGGGCTGGTTATCTTTTCCATTGCGACCCACGGTGACTGGCTGCAGATTTTGTTGGGGAAGCGTAATGTTGTGCAGTACGTCATAGGCAACGTACTCGTATCGACACAAATGACGCAGCATGAACTTGCTGCGGGTCTCTATGCACCGCTCCGGATCGTGCTTTACGAAAACGGGACTGGCACCTCAACGTTCGAATACGACCGGCCGTCGACGCTCTTCGGCCAATACGGAAATGAAGACGTAACCGCTGTAGCCAGAGAGCTCGACCGGAAGATCCACGACGCTCTGATCAATGCAGCAAAGTAATTTCAAGTTTCTTTCTAGAGCCGTGGCGGAACGGGACGGCTACTGGGAGCCCCGATATAGAAGCACAAGAGAACTCATTCTGTTTTTTAAGCATGCGAGAAGACAGCGCGAACGATCCAGGGAGTTTGGCCAATGCGAGCAATTCCGATCAAGAGCGACGTTGCGACGACCACCAGCGGAGACCAGGCGGTGACCTCGAATGAATTTTTGCTACTTCGGGAACTTTCGCACCGGATCGGCAATGAGTTCACATCGGTCATCAGCTATGTTTCAATAACCGCGTCGCACTCGACGAGTGAGGACGCGAAATTGGCTCTGGCTGGCGTCGCCGATCTGCTGCACCGCTACGCTGGCGTACATCGGGCGCTCCAAATGCCGACATGCAGCACCGAGATTGATGCATCTGGCTACATTCGCGCGCTGTGCCAATCGATCCAGAGCGCGAGACTGGATCACAGGCATATCAATCTTGTGCTGGTCGAAGTCCCACTTCGACTTCGATCTGAGCAATGCTGGAAGCTGGGCATGATCATTGCCGAGTTGATCACGAATTCAACGCGCCATGCCTTCGATGACGGTGGCGGAACAATTCGGATTCAAATGTCAGTATCCGGGTCGCTTGCCCAATGCTGCATCACGGACAATGGGTCCTCAAGTGGCCTACTTCAGCCTGGACATGGACTGAAGATCGTCGATGCGCTGGCAAGGGACCTGAATGGCAGGATTGACCATCAGTTTGGCGCCGAAGGAGCCACATCGGTATTGCGGTTTCCGATCGACGGCGAAGCTTCGCGATTGACGCACGGCGCCTGGATTGGTCCGGACGATCCAACTGTAGAAGACGTGCAGATCTCTGCCGCCACTGCCGCCCCCGGCTGCGTCGATCACCCGCGAGGCGAGCGAGCGAAACAAGGGAGGACGCGATGACCAGCACTTACGACCCCAAGATCACGGCGCTGCTGTGCATCGACTTCTACAACGACTTTCTGAGTGCGGGCGGGAAACTCTGGCCGTGGGTCAAGGACATCGCCGAAGAAGTTAACCTGCTTGATAATCTTCGTACGATCGTGCGAACCGCTCGCGAGACGGGAATCAAAGTCTGTCACGTTCCGCATCATCGCTGGGAGCCGGGCGATTATGTAGATTGGAAGTACCCGTCTCCTTACCAGCTCGGCGCAGCGGAGCGACAGGCCTTTGCGAAGGACACTTGGGGCGGGACTTTCCACGATGACTTCAAGGCGCGACCGGGCGATATCGTTGCGACCGAGCATTGGGCATCAAGCGGCTTTCCGAACACCGATCTCGAACACAAACTCAAGCGGTTCGGCAAGGAAAAGATCATCTGCGTAGGTCTCCTGGCCAACACCTGCCTTGAAGCCACGGCACGCGTCGGAATGGAGCTTGGCTTCCACGTCACGCTCGTTCGAGACGGGACAGCAGCTCGGTCGCATGAAGCCCTGCATGCCACACTCGACATAGATGGACCGACCTTTGCCCACGAGATCTTAACGACGGCTGAGTTGGTTTCAGCAATCAGGCGCTCCGTGGCTGCTGACGGATTTGCAGCCTAGGCAGATATCCGACCTTGAGTGGTAACCGAGAGCCAGCTTCCAACAGATCAGAGAAAGCAAAGTCATGAGCAAAACCTGGTCAGTGGTGCTGGTGCTTTTGTTGGCCACGATCGGCCATGTGTGTGCAGACCCGCTCACTGAA
>NZ_SPVJ01000075.1:0-21121 GCF_004634465.1 Bradyrhizobium sp. MOS001 | reverse complement strand
CAAGAAAGCGAGGTCCAACACCCCGCTTTCCTGCAAAATCGAATACTACATCAAGACAAATTCTGCTTATTTCTCAGATCAATCCGCATTCTTCACGGACGACGAAGTAAAACCCTGGCATGCCGCACCAACTTGCACTGCCGGGCCGGGTTCCTAGTTTTCCCGGAGGCTTGGCAATGCCTCTGGTCCTGCTGCCCGGATTTTTCTCAGCCGACTGCCGAGTTTTCCCAGAGTCTTGTGATGCTCTACTTGAGCTGACGGAACTAAGTTTGCGCGCGGCGGCTTCGGGCTCGGCGAAGGGGCGTTTCTCGACGTGTTTGTTCATGCGCCGACCGGTGAACGGTGTAGATGTGCACCTCGTACGCAATCGGGATCGGCTCGCCGCAGAAGCACCTCGAACAGCCGTTGGAGTTTTGCGTCGGCATCTGGCACCCCTCAGCTTGCATGCGGCGCTTCCATGCGTGGAAATCGCGGTCGCGTCGCCAAACTTCAAAATCGTCCTCGCGAAGCGTCGGCTCCACCTGCTGCCATGCCCGCTCGAATGCGGCGCGGGCTTGGTCGAATGTTGTAGCCGAGCCCGAGCGCTGCGTGCTGGGCTCCATGCCTGGATAAAACCCAAGACTCCAGCCTCATTGATCAGCGCTTATCGGCACGCCAGCGCGGATGCCGATCGTCCCTATGCGGACGTCGGCGGAATAGATGTGCCAGGTTTCGTGTTGATCGTTTTCGCTTCGGCGCCGGGTCAGTTCGGTCATGGCAAAGCAGGATGGGAGCCGGTTGCGCTACCCCGTACATCGGTTGCGCTTGCTTGCACCCTTCGGCAGCCGCTCCCTCGACCAGCGGGTGAGGACTTCGGTGATCATCAGTGCTGCTTTTTCTTCAGCAACATATCAATGGCCACGAGGCCCAGGTCGAGCGGCAGCCGCTCGCGCTCCTCCGGCGACATCCGGTCGTAGCTGCCATCCTGTTTCAGCTTCTCCATCGCCATCAGCGTGATCAGCATGCCCGCGACGATGGTGCGATGGTCTTGGTGGAACTTGCTCAGCTTCGGCTGCTGGTCGTACTCGTCGAGCAGCTCGCGGCCGACGAGCTGCATAGCTTCGGGGTCGTTCGCCGTCGCCGCCTTGGCGAAGGCGTCGCGCAGGGTCTCGATGCGCTGGTTCTTCCTGATCATTGCTTGCTCATATCGGCGGTGAAGTTTGGCTTTTACTGTTTGGTCTCCCAGCCGAGCAGCGTGCCTGGCGTGATCTGCAGGACCTTGCAGATGTCGGTCAGCTCATCGACTCAAATCACCTCGCTCGCCGTCTCCCAAGCGATGACCTCGGCCTCGGTGGTGTCGAGGCGGCTCGCCAGCTCGGCGCGGCTGAGCCCGCGCGCGATCCTGAGCGCCTGCAGGCGATGCCCGACCTCGCGCTCGACATCGGTGATGGGTTCAACAGGCTCGTGTGGTCGTCTCATGTCACCTCGTACTCTTGGCGTTCCAGCGGCTTCGTCGGGTCATCGCGCAGGCCTCGGTCACGATCGGGCCGACCGTTGCTCCGACCAGCATCCCGAGCATGAAATGCTTCATCGGGCTTCTGCTTCAGGGGGCCGTCCGAGCCGCTTTCGCCGGGGGTCACGCAGAGCATCTCGTCTTCAGAGAATTCGACATTCCGGCACTTCTTGCTTCCCGCGCGACCGACGCTGAGGTCGTCTTCGTCGGCCGTTGCCGCCATTGCACAGGCCCCGACCACGATCGCGCCGATTGTTCCTCCGATCATGCAGCCGACCAGCATCCCAAGCATGAACTGCATCGGCGCCCTCCTTCACGTGCCCGTCCGAGCCGCCGACCTGGTCGCGATAACCTTCTAAACAAACCGCTCCATTGCCTCGATCGCTTGAGGGGGCGGAACGTCATGGTGATCAAGCCGCCGCCCGGCTTTGCTTGTGGCCATTCGTGCGCGCTTGCCCGTTGAGCTTTTTCGCGTTCGCCTTGATCTTGTGCGCCGCGCGACCGCGTGGCTTCTTTGGACGGGGCTCGACTGCGTTCGCCTTGGCCTGTCCCTGGCGGACCGAGACTTCGCCCAGCCGCTCCAGATAGTACAGGTTCAGCCTGATCTGCTGCGGTGACAGCCCGGTGTCGCGCGCGAGCGCCGAGATCGAGATCCACGCTCACATCGACTGGCTGCCCCTTGCGCTGCTCAGTCGGCTCGGCGTGCCCTTCGTAACCACCATGCATGGCCGGCTCGACCTGCCGGGCCTTTCCGAGGTGCTGCGGCAGTTTCCCGGCGCGGGCTTCGTGTCGATATCGGACCATCAGCGTCTGCCGTTGCCTGAGGCAAATTGGATCGCCACGATCCAGCACGGACTGCCATCGAACAACTTTCGCCCGTCTTTCGATCAAGGATCCTATTTGGCGTTCCTGGGCCGCCTGACCGCGGAAAAGGGCCCCCAGGACGCCATCCGCATCGCGCGCGCCGCCGGAATGCCCTTGCGCATCGCCGCCAAGATTCCGCGCGGCGAGACGGGCTACTTCAAGAAGCAACTTGAGCCCCACATCGACGGTCGGGCGCTCCAGCTCGTCGGCGAGGCGGATGAGGTGAAGAAGCAGCCGTTCCTCGCAGAGGCCGCGGCCCTGGTGTTTCCGATCGATTGGCCGGAGCCTTTCGGCCTCGTCATGATCGAGGCGATGGCCTGTGGGACGCCAGTGATGGCCTATCGCTCCGGCTCCGTGCCCGAGGTCGTCGAGGACGGCGTGACCGGCTTCATCGTCGAGAACGAGGAGCAGGCTGTCAGAGCCGTGGGCGATCTGGGCCGGCTCGACAGACGAAAAGTACGCGCCCGCTTCCACTTGATCAGCTAGGATCCCTTCGGGCGCAACGAACGCCACGCGGCGAATCGCCGAAGCGAGCTCGGAACAAGCGATTGAAATGCGAAACATCCGAGAAGCCGACCTCTAGAGCGATATCGGAAATTAGTCGCGCGCTGGCACTGGACTCGGTCAGCAGTTTGAGCGCTCGTTGGAGACGCAATTCATTCACGTGCCCGGTGAACGATGATCCTGATGATGCCATCAGGCGCTGCAGATAGCGAGGTGAGATGCCTTGGCAACGAGCTACCATCTCGACGCTGAGCCCTGGTTCTTGAAAGTGTGTCTCGATGTAATCGAGGGCGGCGCCGTGGCGCGCAGTCACGACAGCGCTCGCACTGCTCTCGCCCAAGGGAGCGCACTCGCCGATTGCGAGCGCCAGGAGATCGTGGATGTGAGCCACGACCGCATCTCGCAGCTTCGGGGTGGCCAGGACACTCTCAGTAAATGCCGACTTGAGATAAGCCATGAGAAGTCGGAGCGCTTCACTTCGGTGAGAAATCGGCCGCATGGCGCGGCTTTCGACGTTCGTCACGCGCTGTGCGAGGGCGTCGCGCGGTACGGCAAGACCGAATAGCAATCCGTCGACATAGGTGACGGTGGCCGGCTCGGAATGCAGAATTGCGATGGCGTCGCTGGCGTGAAGCTCGATTTCTTGACAGCGCTGCGATAGTTGACTTTTGCCGGGAGAACAGAGGACGACTCCGATCGAGTCATCACCATCAGCGATGCTCGCCTGCAAGCGCTTGAAACGCATAGGGGAGCCTTTCAGCGCGAGCCTGCGCAAACCTCGGATCGCTTGCAGCGTTGCGTAGGCCTGAAACGGTGCGTTCGATAGAGGCTCAATATCAGCGTGGACTATGCCTCGCCCAAAGTCCTCGCGCCATAGCGGGACTCGCATCCGCTCCGGAAACTCCCGCGTCGAGAAACGATGTGATACGAATTCGGCTGCGTCCATAGACATGGGGACCTCCAGCCTTGTTGGACATCGGGATCAAATGCGACAAACTCACCGGTATCTGCATTTTGCAGTTCGCGCACCGAACTTGTTTGATCTGTGCGCAAGAGTCCAAGAAGCTACGCCATTGGCCTGCTAGTCTCGCTCAGCTAAGTTCAATGCTGATGTGAACTCGTTCACTTAGCGGCCAGAAATTAGGTCTATAGTGATTGCGAAGGCCGTGGCGTCAAAAAATCTCCTCTAAGAGGAGGCGGTCGTGATGGCTCTATTTCTGATTGCCGTTATCGGATCTAGTTTGAGATATCCTTGGCGGGGTGAACCCGTAAGCTCCGCTTCTATGACCCTCGCGATTGATCGAACTCAACGATCCGCGGACAGACTGTCCTGCAGCACCAGACGTTCTCTGATACCGATTTCGTGTTGCGCCTCGTCGGCCACATCGTCGTCATCCGAGTTCGTCGGACACAAACTGCTCCGGCGCCGTTGATATTTACCGCCGGTTGAAATGGTCAAAATCTATCGTCAATGGTGATGATCAAGCGAGGGTTCGATCATGTCCACCCTAGTCGAGATGTTTTACCGGGAGTATTGCCGTGCCCGCCTCGCCGAAATGCGGAAGCAGCTTCTGATACCGGTTGCCCGCGACGACACATTGCAAGCGTCTTGGGAGGACGGCGATCCCACCGGCTCAGGCAATCAGAGCACCGGCTGGCCAACGAAAGAACCTCCAACCATCAGGTAGCTCGGGCTCGTAACCGCATCGTTTGATCGATACCCCGCTCGGCACGCCCAGCCCGGAGCAGCAGCGCCTCTCATCGACCGATGTGCGAGCACGCCGACAGGTCAAACAGATGCACGATCGAACTCACCAGCGCTATTACGGCGATGACGACGGGTACGTGGTGCGCCGCAGTTACGGCTACTACGGCGGCCCCGGCTACTACGATCGCGGCTACGGCTCGTACGGCGGCGGGCCGAGCATCGGCTTCAGCTTCGGCACCCGTAGCTGGTGACCAAGAAAGGGCCGCTCTCCGAGCGGCCCATTCGATACGGTAAACATTGTGGTGATCGGATGTCCACTCTTGCGAAGCTGCTAGGACAGAAAGAGCAATTGCTGGCGCGGCTTGAAGCCGGACCGGCGCGAACGAGCGCGCCGAAATCCAGGCGCTCCTCGCCAAGATCGAGACCTCGCTGAAGTTGCTCGGCACCCAGGATTCCGCCGCTGCAGGCGAAGACCAATAGCCTCTGGGAGCGAAGGATTGAGAAGGGCGGGAGCTTCGCCGAAGCCTTCTGCTCACGCTTCCCGGGCTGGCGGATGAAGGCCCCAGCTCGGGGGGCAGGGGCTATGAGCTGGGGCCAGTACGGGGTTCGCCCCTTGGGGCAGGGGCGTCGGGAAAACTTGGCAGTCGCGCGATCGTTCCTCTGCGCGCCATGAAGTTTCGGATCGAGTTGCCCGTGAAGGCGCGGAGCTCCCTCTGCGACGCTTTTCTTCGCCGCACGCCGCCTCCACGCTCACAGGATGCGAACAGGGGCAGTCTGCGAAAGCTAAAAGTGGCTGCTGAGATGCAATGCCCCCTCAGCAGATCGATGCTACGCTGCATCCTGCTGGGGACAACAATGGCTATTACCGAATACTTCAAAACTCGCCTCTGGGGCCTGAAGAAATCACGCGGTTTTCGAGAGCTACGAAGAGGCGCTGCGTTCGATTGGCGTACAGGATCAGAACGACCCTCTCACCGAGTTGATCGCCAAGAAGATCATCGAGATCGGTCAGACGAGGCTCAAGGACCCCTCCGAAATCTGTGTTCGGGCCGTAGAGGAACTGGGCCTGCTCAAAGGGTGATTACGCTGGAAAGGGCATGGTGCGCCGAAGCTGCGGATCCTAGGTGGTCCAGGCTGCGGCGATACCGCGAATAGACCGGCTAACTCGGCGTCGCCCTTTTCCTCGCCAAGCTCTTTGACTATCCGGACGATCTCGTCCGGATGGAAGGGCTTCCTCACGATGCGGCTCCCGGGAACGGGACGTGGAGTGGCGGGAGAGAAGCCCGTGGCGTAGATGACCGGCAGTCCGGATCCTGCTCGCGGCAGCGCTCCGCTATCTGCCATCGATCGACCTGTCCGGGTAGGCGGACGTCGGTGACCAGCACATCCGCGGCGTAGCGCTTGCACCAGGCCAGCGCTTCCTCCCCAGTGCTCGCGTGGATCACGTGATAGCCTGCCTCGCGCAGCGCTTCGACGACGAATTCGCGGATCAAAGGGTCGTCCTCGACGAGAAGTACGCTCACTGGAGCCTCATATCCGATAGCATTTGTTCTCATGTCGAACGGCCAAAATGCGTAGCCGTTCCTGTCGGGTAGCCCGCCGACGGGTATGACTGGAGGCCTGTTCCGGTGGTCCTTATGACGGCTGCGTAAGTCCCCTTGAAGGCGGGGCTCGTGGAGGCGTCAGGGTTTCGGAGTTGGTTGCGATGTGGGCGAGGCTTGCGGGGCGGGGGCTGCGGTGCAGGGCGGTCGCGGGCTGCTGGGGAGGCGCGGCAGACGGCTGATCGCTTCCGCCATAAGGGACACATGTACCGATGTTGCTCAGCGGCCGTTGGCCTGGAGGTCACGTGCCTTCGAATACTCACGTCGCCGGTCGATGTTTGCTGCGGCCCATCGATCCCCTGCCTCGAACGCGTCGGCGTGGTGCTTTCGCATCTGCTTCTCGGCAGAGAGGCATTGGTGGCGTAGGATCAGGCTTCTTGGAACGTAATTGGCTTCGCCGCTTTTCCTGGTGTGAAGGGATGCAGCCGACTCGTTGCCTATGTCTCGGTGGGGGTCTGCGAAGGAGGAGCTTTGATGAAAGCGACAGCTCTGGCGATGACCATTTTCACAGTCTCGGCCGCTTCGGTTTCGGCGCAGGCCACAAGGTGGACGACCTACCGCATTCCACAGACGGGCACGTCGGTTGACTTCCCTTCTTCGATCTTCACCGAAGAAGCGGGTCGGCCGGACGGTTACGGGCAACGCTTTCGAACTGCCGACGGCCGCGCCGACCTCACGATACAGGCTGCTCCCAACGTCGGGAGTGACTCGCCCGCTGCTTTCCTCGCGAAAAAAGGACCGCCTTCGCGCATTCAGTACAAGAGAGTGACGCCGCGGTTCTTTGCGGTTTCCAGCTACAAGGGCGACAAGGTCTGGTATGACCGTTGCAACTTCTCCGGCGGGCTGGTCCATTGCGTGCTGATCAATTATCCGGCCAGCGAAGAGCGCGCGTGGGATGGGATCGTTACGCGCATAAGCCTCTCGCTCAGTGGCGGCATATGAGGGGTTAGTTCCCTGGCGATGGAACTTTCGGGCGCACTACCGATTTGTCCCGCCGGCTGACACGCTGACATGGGGCGACATATCATGAAGGCCAAGGAAAAAGCTAAAGAGCCGTCCGCGGTTTCGAAGTTTTTCGGCGACCTCGCCAATAAGACCTCGCTGGCGGCAGGCCGGGCTTCAACGTTCATTATCGCGGCCGGCATCGTCATCATATGGGCGGTAAGCGGACCGCTCTTCGGTTTCTCCGATACGTGGCAGCTGGTGATCAACACAGGAACGACTATCGTCACGTTCCTGATGGTGTTTCTCATCCAGAATTCTCAAAACCGCGATAGCGCCGCGATCCAGGTCAAGCTCGACGAATTGATCCGGGTCGGCGCGGCCCGGAATTCACTGGTCGGTATCGAACACCTGACGGACGACGAGATCGAGGATCTGCGCGGCAAATGCGAGGCGAGGGCGCGCGCTGAAAGATCGGCCGACAAGAGCGTCGACAAGACGCGGAAGTCGGCGCGACGGGCCGCAGAAAAGGTCGCAAACTGATGCGGGCGGGCACTCAGTCAGCGAGGCCCGCCGCCCAAAGCATCGACGCAATCCTTCGCCTTGAAAAGCAGGATGAAGAAACTCTGGCGGTTCATCACCGTCTGTTTCACTGGATCGGCTGGTTCGTCGGCACCGTTCAGTTTATCGTTCTTCAATGCGCGTTCGTGATCGGCTGGATCATCCTCAGCCACTTTTTCCCGCATCACGCCTTCGACGAATATCCGTTCCCGCTGCTCGCGACGATCCTCGCGCTCGAAGCCGTTCTCCTCACCTCATGCGTGCTGATCCGCCAAAGCCTGATCGACCGAACCCTGGAACGGCGCGATCACCTGGAGCTGCAGATCAATCTCCTTGCAGAGAGGGAGGCGACCCAGTCGTTGCGCATATTGCAGCGCATCGCGAAGAAACTGGATGTCGAGGACATCGAGGATGGTAGGCCGGATGAGCTTGCAAGCGAGACGTCGGTTGATCAGATAGCGCAAGACTTGAAAGACCGCCAGGACGAAGACGCGAAGCAGTAGACGGTTACGAGGGGCCACGCTTTCGCCCGTTCCCACCTTTCGATCGCGTATCGATGCGCCCTTCTCGGTTTTGGACCACGTCTAAACCGCCTTACGTGATGTCTGCTCGATACCGCTCGTTTGTCTTGCGCCTTGGACTGCCGCCTTGGCCTCCGGCATGGAAACGGGTCAGGTGATCTGCTCCATGGTGCACTGTTTCGGTGCCACCGAACCAGCCGGGTTCATCCTAACGACCATCCTCGGGATCGTTGGTGCGTTCGTTGCGACTTACCTTGGGCAAGCCTTTGGCTGGTATCGTCTTGGCGAAGGCACAGGATTGATCGGCGCCGTGGTCGCGGTCATCGTGCTGCTTGTCTATGGCTTTGTGGTCGGCAGACAACGGCGCACAATCTGAGAAGACACCTCAGGGGTGCACTCCGCACCTCGCTGCAGATCCACGTGATCACGACCACCGCAACCTTAGCCCGGCTGGGGGGACCCTACTTTGGCGGCGGCTGCCTCGGCGGCATCCATGCCAACCTGCTTCACCCTATCCAAGGCTTCGGCACCTTTGTCGCCGACTTCTGCGACCACGGTATCTGAGGCTTCTCGCAAGGCCTGCGATACCGCGCCGGCGCGACGATTCAGGTCGGCTTTCACATCGTCGGCAACTTTGCCGATATATTCGTTCTCCATTTCGGAAGCGCGAAACGCGCCTGCGACTGCTGCCCCGATCGCCATGCCCACAATCCCAAGCACCAGGGGTTGTCTTTCAAGCTGCCAAACTTGAGTTTTTCACCTGTAAAACTGTTCCCAGAATGCCCAAGTTCCACTTCAAGCTTGTCGACACTCGGATTGTCGCGGATCATGGCGTGCACGATCTGGTGGACGAGACAGCGGCGCAGATCGAGGCGATCAGACTCGCGCGCTCCTTGCGTGCGACTCGTCCTGAGCTGGTCGGGCGCAATTGCTCGGTTTCGGTCGTCGACGAGCAAGGAAAAAGCATTTGTATTATTCCAGTCGATAGCATCTGACGCCGGGATCGGAGCGCTCATTCGTCGCGGATCACCGCGCTTCCGGCATCAGTGATTTCGTAGAAAAGAGATCCTGTCGGCAAGATCTCGGTCTGAGGGATTTGCTTGAGAAGCGGCCGGATCTCATCCGGCGCCCGTGAAGACTCGGCGCAATTTGGCCCGTTCGCTCCTGATGGGCACGCGCCGGCTTTCCTTCGAGTAGCAAACGTTCAGTCGGCTGAACCATTCTTGAAGGCCCGCGTTGTCCTTTTCGAAACGGGATCAGCAAAATGTTGGTGGATATTCGAACAGTCCTCTTAGGCTTGGCTTTCGTTGTGGCGTCCTTCGCGGTGGCTCTCGCCGAGCCCGCCACAGAAGAACGACCCAATTTCGCGGAAAGATTTGCCGACGCTCGACCAATCAGGGTGGTCCTCCCCGCGCCGTGGGAGCCTTCGTCTAAGCCGGTCCTAACCGTGGTGCGAACGCCGGAAAAGTAAGATCGGTTAGATGTTGTTCCCGGTCGCACTCAGGTTCGATCGACCAATGGTGGACGCTCACTCGGCTTACGCTACCCGCGCAATCTCGGGCGGGCTCGCAATTCGCGCCTCCAACATAACAATCGAGTTTCGGAGATTGTCCCGGGCAAGACAAGCCACCACGAAAGAATAAGGCCGCCTCAGTTGGCGGCCTCTTTACTGATCCGTCTTCAGCTTGCGCCGGACGCGATCGCCTATCTTGATCGGATCCTCGAAAGGCCGCCCCCAGTCCCTTGCTCTTCTCACTCTCCGCAACCGTACGCTCGACCTCGGCGGCGACACGCTCAGGTGATCCGCGAGCCGGGTGAATAGTTCGATGAGGAAGGACTGGAGCTTCCGAATTGCGGGCCGCGCAAGCGGAAGCCGCCAAATCGTTGGCCGACATGGCGCGTAACGCCCTCCATCATTCGGCTGCAACTACCGCCAAACGCTCATGGCGATTGGGGTCCGGGATGTGATGCCGGCCAAGTTCACCTTCGAAATCGAAAGATCAAAGCACTGAGATCTCACCCGACTCTGTGATCTTTACCTTGCCTTGGCAGGCCTCGCATTTGACGGGGTAGCTCTTACGGCCAGGATGAGGGGGCTACATGGACCTGGGAAAGCCGGTTCCGTTGCACAGCCGGCAGGTATGCTCTTTGATCCTCGGGGGCATGCTAGTCCTTTCCAACCGCCTCGCGGTTCGTCAAAACGTGTTAGCAAGCAGCGGCCCCACAGAGTGGGGACCGCCTATCTCAATGCTTCGACGCTGACCTAGCCTCCAGCGGGCTCATCTTCGACGAAGGTCTGCTCGATGGCGGCGGGCATTTTCGCAACCGACATCAACGAACGCGCGACCTGATTGAGCAACTGATCCGCGTTCTCCTCCTCGGCCAGATTCTTCGAAAGCAGCGCGACCACCGCGCTGTGACGCAACTGCTGCGCCAGGTTGCGGGCAGCGGTGTAGCCGGCAATCTCGTAATGCTCGATACGCTGTGCCGCGCCGATCAATGCGAGATCCGCTGCTGCATCGTCCTTCTTGGCTCCATCCTTGATCACTTCGTCGCCCTCTTCGACAAGTCCTTGCATGCCCTTGCAAGACTTCACGCGCGGCTTCTTGCCGAGCAGTTCGAAGCACTCGTCGAGACGTTCGATCTGCGTTTCGGTTTCGGCGAGATGAACGGTGAACAGCTCGCGGAGCTGGTCGTAGCGAGCAGCCTCGATCATCTGAGGCAATGCCTTGGTCAATTGCTTCTCTGCATGCAGGAGGTCCCGCAGCTGATCGATCAGCAGGTCGTCAAGTCCAATGACAGGCTCCGACGGCGAACTCTCGGCAACGATCGAAGGCGCCGCGCCGGGATCGCCGCTCTGGAGTGCCGGTGATTCCATGAAGATCCAGTCTTCGCCTTCGTTCCAGGGGCCTCTTGTGTCGATTTCACCGTTGTCGCCGGAACCCGTCGAATCGTTGAAGAACTGGTCCACGAGACCCGGCGTGGGAGCGATGCGGCCGATGCTGAATGTGGGTTTGCCCATGCTTTCAAGCGCACGCGAGAACGCCTTCATGTGGGTGATTTCCCGCGTCATCAAAAACTGCAGCGCGTCCTTAGTGCCGGCGTCATCACAGAAATTGATCAGTCTTTCGTAGACGATCTTGGCGCGCGCTTCCGCGGCGATGTTGCTGCGCAGATCGACGTCGAGTTCGCCGGTGATCTTGAGATAGTCAGCCGTCCAGGCATTGCCTTGCGAGTTGAACAGATTGACGCCGCCGCCACCGGCAATAGCGATCAAAGGGTCGGCTTCCGCCGCTTCTCGATCGAACTTCAAGGGCTTCAAGTGCAAGCGCGCGAGCGATCCCACCACCTCGAGGTGGCTCAATTCCTCGGTTCCGATATCCATCAGGAGATCCTTGCGGTCCGGATCTTCGCAATTGAGACCCTGAATGGAGTATTGCATGGCGGCCGCCAGCTCGCCGTTAGCCCCGCCAAACTGTTCAAGTAGCATATTTCCGAACCGTGGATCGGGCTCGTCGACCCGGACTGTGAACATGAGCTTTTTGACGTGATGATACATGGAGAGACCTTTGATTACGGGAGATACCAGGGCCAACCGGGCGCTGTGTTGGACGTTCCTAATTCGGTTTGTGCCGCGATCAGATTGATTAGGGTTCTCAATGCAGCGTTTCCGCCGCGGCTTCGTCGACCGCGGCCATGAGGTCGGCCGTATCCGACTGCTGGATCATATGACCCGCATTCGGGACGCGGCGCATCTTGCTGTGCTTGATCTCGTCATGCAGCCTGCCGGACTGCTCGTCGATGTCGATGAGGCGATCGTCCTCGCCGGCCAGGATGGTGACCGGCATGGCGAGTTCGCCGTAGGTCTTCGCAGACAGCATTGCGGCAGGAACCATCAACGCTGCCTCCGCGGCGCCGGCCCGAAGCTGCGATGGACGCACGGCCAGTGATTTGGGGAAGCCGTCGAATTTTCGCGGGACGGATTTAGGTCCGAACAGCTGCCGCAGCATCGCTGGCCACATCAGGCGGCTGAGGATCGGAGAGATGGTGTGACTGAGGAGATCGCCAAACCCGGGGATCGCCGGCCCGGCGATCGCCATCATCGCGTCGGTGCGGGCTGTCGGGAAATAGTAGCCCGACGCCAGTATCAGGGCCTCGACCATGGAGGGCTGTCTGCTTGCCAATGCGATCGCTACCGACGCTCCCCAGGAATGTCCGAGCACGATCGCCTTTTCGACACCGAGGTGTGCAAGCGCATCCTTGAAGAGATCGGCTTGAGCCGCAGGCGTCCACACGACATTGCGGGGCCTCAGGCTGTGACCGAAGCCGGGACGATCGAACACGATGACGCGATAGTCCTTGGCGGCGAGATCGATCAAACCACTCGACTCGAAATCCTGGATCATGCTGCCATTGCCATGGAGCAGGACCAGAGGACGGCCGGATCCGCGCTCGACGTAATGCAGGCGAACGCCGTCGATATCGATGAACCGTCCTTGAGGCGGGTTGTCGCGTTGTGCCTTGTCGGCAAGTCGCCGATTGACGACTGCCGCCGCAGCCATCAGGCCGACTGTTGCGACAACCGCGGAGGCCACCGGATATTCTGCGAAAGCACGGAGGGTCGTGGCCGCCAACGATGGCGAACGTTTTTTCAATATGCGCATGTGACACTTTCGCTGGGCGGAACCAGCTGTTGGATGAGAGGAAGGAACGCGTGCTGGATTTAAAGTCCTGATCTCATCACGATCTTGATGACGCCGGCGTCTTTGTCGCGGAATTTCTCGTGCGTCTTGGGCGCTGGATTTTGGGATCTGGAACTATGTCTACCCGGACGTCGCCTTTGCCGTGCCTACAGAGCGCCCGCATGGTCAAATCTCCATTTGGGGACGGCATGCGCATTCACGGGTCATGTCGTGCAGACGCAACAGGGCGGGTATAGATATGTTCCTACGCCCCACGGATGCGGCACAGCACGAAGAGTGTTATCCAAACGGCGGCGCCATGCAGGGCATCGTTTTAATCTGCCGAATGCCGAGGAGCGGTTTTCCCGGGAACCGCTCTGGCAAATGTCTTTAGAGACACCATATCCAAGGTATCGCTAGCACGACATGACAGGCGCTAGTGACCGAAAGACGTTACCGCCCTCCCGCCCACAAACAGGAGGCGCTCAGTGAACGTTTTGCTCTATCCCCTGCAATCTTTTCCGCAAGTTCGAGCGCCGCTGGACCGCGAAAGCCGTTGAAGACGAGGGCCTACGACCGCCGTCTCAAGGGACGAACGGCTGCATCGCCTGCGGGCGAATCGTGGCAGCTCCGATGCACTCGACCTACTTGCCCCCCGGGAAATTCGTCAATCAGTGGCGGTGTCCCCTGTGCCGGAACGCCTGGCAGACTTTTGCCGATCCCGCTAGCAGCGCTGATATCCAATTGAGCCGGTCCGAGCATCTTCGGAAGAATGCCGGGCGCTGCCTGACCCTGGAAGACACTGCCGCCCGCGGCGCGCAAGCAGTTCAGCCGCATGGGCGATGCCTGGCTCTGGGCGGTCTTACTGAGCGAGAAATCTGAATGCGACAATCAGTGCCATCACGCTCGCGAACCAGATAGATGTCGCGGTCGAGGCGGTCGGCCGGCACGATCGAGGGCGAGGAACGCATACGCTACTCCTACACGACAAGGACGGAGAGACGACCCCGGCTCCGGGGGAGACTAGGGGGTTAGGCCGGGGCCGCTCCGCCAGCTCTTACAGCGAGCCAGCGACGACTCAAATATTCGACTGCTCTGGTCGTTCCCCTTCAGTCAGTCCCTTGTCCCGGAAGAAAAGGGCCCCAGCTCAAATGGGGGTGAGCCCGGGCCTAGAGGTTACCCTCGACGAGCCCGAGGGCGTCGGGAAAACATGGCAAGAACCACGATGTTCCTCACTCGGCCAGAACCCCCGCGGCCTACAAACGTCAACCGTGCAGGGGTAGCGCCAGATGCACGCCGATCTTGCGACCGAGCGGCATCTCGCGCTCCGCCGGCTGTCCAGCGAGCCAGCGACGAATCAAATATTCGCCCACCCTTGTGGTTCCTTTGAGCCGGTCGCCCCCAAAAAGGGGGACTGGCCTGTTTCCTAGCGCGGTAGCCTAATTAGGAACGCCACTCTGTAGCTGCTCTTGTCCCTCTATCACCGGGACCGATCAAGGGGCCCCCTGACTGAGAGACACGACTGCGCTCCCGCCCAAACGGAGGAGCGTCTATGCCGCGCTACTACTTCCATATCTTGAACGGAAAAATGCTGATCGATGACGTCGGCGTTGAAGTGGCCGACACCGAGGCAGCGAAACTTGAGGCAGTGAAGTACGCAGGTAATGTCCTGACGTCTGAGCATCCCACCGACATGTGGAAGGGGATACCATGGGAGTTGAAGGTCACGGACGGCCCTTCCCCCGATAAAGGTCGGACTTTGCTCACCCTCACGCTAACCGCTGAAATCAACACCACTTAGGTGTTTTTTGGCGGCTTAATATCCACTCCCTACTATTTCGCGCGTGAAGGCATCGGGCCTCGCACGCGGCTTCAGTTGCGCGCGGCCGCCTCCAGGTCTGCATAGGGTCGTTCTTCGGTGTGCTTCATCGGCGTGTCCCCATGGCCGCCTGGGCGGCGGTAATATGTGCGGGATGCCGGTAGCTCTCCGGCACACGCGCGCCAATCGACCCACAATTTGAGATAAGTCCGTCGAGTTACGAAAAGCAGTTTGTGGCAAGGCACATTCTGCTGTGCGACGTTACGAGTAACCCGTGCCGACTTCGGCGAAGGTCTGTCGGGCCCCGCTGACGTGATTTAAAGAGCCTCAGAATTTGATGACTGAGCGCAATCCGACAACGGTCGCATTCTTGAGATGCTTACCGGGTGACATCCCCAAAGGGTCAGTTGTGCCGCCGGCGTTACCCTCAACTTCACCGCGCTCGACCCGATCAAGGCGCTCTATTGGAGCGCCGTCATCAACGGTGTGCTGGCCGCGCCGATCATGACCGTCATGATGCTGCTTGTGCGCCGTAAGTCCGTAATGGGCGAGCTTGTGGTCCGGGGGCCAGTCTACTGGCTAGGCTGGATCGCCACCGCAACCATGTTTTTGTGTATTGTTGGCATGGCTTGCTCGATAGGGAGCTAATCGGGTTCGCGTAAGGGTGCGGCCACTGCGCCGAGAGTGCCGACAGTTCGGGAGCGGAAACTGCCGGCGCACCCCGCAATAGCGACTGTCCTTCCGCCCGGGAGGGGCCATACAAGAACAGCACCTTGCGAACGTGAAGGGTTTGCCTGGTAATTCAAGCGACCCGGCTGCCGAGCGATGAATAGCGGGTCGGGGCTTGGGACGGGCCTACACTTCCACAGGTGGCGGTCTCGTTTTCTTGGGTCGACGGCCTGCTCAATCCCGCCGCTGCAGCTGAAGCTCCATGAGGGCGATCCGTTGCAACGTTGACGGGTTGCGTTCCCCCGTACCTGCTGTCCGTAGAATTGACTCCGCAATGAGATTGACGTGGCCGGAGTGCACAGGCTCCGGCAGCGTTGCTACAGCGGCCTTTAGGGCCGATGTCATAGCCTCAATCACTTCGGGCGAAAACGACGCGTTGGCGAAATTGTGCATCTGTCCCATTGGGTTTGGTGCGGTCCACCAACGTCGGGGCAATTCGGTAGTTCCATATTCGGAAAATCCTCCAATCTGCTGACGACCCGCTATGACAAAAGGTCGCTCTGCTAAGCAGAACCATCCTTGGCCGCGGGAGCTTCCTTCCTAATCCGGCGGATTAGCTCAACCCGGAAACGTCCAGCAGTCCGATATCGACGAGTGCCACCGGCGCGCTTCTGCAGGAACGCCCGATGCCCTGCCTTCGCGTCGCACGCCTGCCTCTTCAATCTCGACGAAAACGAGACAAACAACGACCGACAGCTCGACACGACCGCCGGAAGGGCATGCAACTTTCATTGCTAGCTCGCCCATCCTCCAAATGCCTGGCGCCGTTCAGTGTAAACCGTCCCTGCGAAAGAAGTCGGGCCCGTTCGCTTTTGGTGGTGACTGTGTTGACGAGGCGCCAATGGGCACGAGAGTTCGGTCCGCGGAGTGCGTCGTCAAACATTTGGACCGGATTTCGCGGCGGTGCACGATTAATCCACTGCCGGCTCGGCGTCTGCGCAGAAGGCGGTGGGCTGGAGACCCCTTCTGCGCTCGACGCTTTGCCGAGGCGAGCGTTGTTAAAATCCGTCCCGCTTTTGATGTATTCAACCACTCGTCCCCAGCCGGTAGCGAACCCAATGCTCATGATTCTTGCGGGCGCTGAAGAATCCCGATTTTGGGAATATGTGAGTTTTCCTATGGTTCGGTTAGAGTCCTCAATTTCGTAAAATCGAAGCCCCTATGCTCGTGTGATGCGCTGCAGCGAGATAACTGCTTGCTGCGCTGCGCCCGAACATCTCCGGCACCTCGCATCCGAACCACCGGTATGCGTTCACCTTTGTTCTGCACGAAATGCGTATGCAGGAACACGGGCCGATGAGTTTGCATTGTCCACTAGTTTCATTTGTGCATGAGGCCAATCATGCGACTTCTTTGTAGAATGATCGCGATTGCGCAATCGCAGAACCGAAGCGTCATTGTCACCGTCAATGACCGCGGGCCATGGGTCCGGGGCCGCGTTCTAGACTTATCCTTGGCCGCCGCGCACAGCTTAGGGATTACGGATCGTGGCGTGGCTCAAGTTCGTGCCGAGGTGTTGTAAACACGCAACGGGCGCCGAAGCGAATTTGCCGTGCCTCTCAAGAACCCCGAGGCTATTGCCGTCATCGTGACAGCCCTACGGCTGGTTCACGGTGACGAAGCTGCACGGGCTATGCTGGTGGAGGGGATGACCTTGGCAGCGCTGATAGACGCGATGTTCTCGGCACCGATCGCACGACGCGATGCCGTTCGCAACATCACAAACGCGTTGAACGACTTTGCTATCTCGCCGGACGTCGGGCCGGTTTGGCATCTCAAGTACCTGTATGACAATCAGCCGGGTTCGTTGACGATCGTAGACATGGCAATAGCTACGCCAACCGGTACGCTATCAAGTGTGGAAACCACGTTGCGGCTTCCTGTCTAGAACCGGGGCGACGGTAGCAAAACATCGCGCCCAGTGTGCAAACCAAGGAGGGGAGGGCTCAAGGCTGGCGAGCCCAACGAGCAGATGCAGCGGGATGCGGACAAAGGGATCAAGACCCGCAACTCCGGAGCGTCCGGTTACGTGGCCGAGCGCATTCTCCCGGCCAACCGGGAAGGGAGCAGACCACCGGTTCGGGTAGCCAGACCGGGACACCGAAATAGAGGCGTTCTCATGAGGCCGCCCACTGAGTGGCCTTTATCCACAGCGCCCTCCAACGGCTTCTTCTTCCACTGCGCTCGAGCTTCCCACTCGATGCGCGCCTTGAAACGCGCCCCAATATGTCATGAAAAAACTGGAGACGCGCCGGGTCGATACGGCCGACTGTCCCAACCCTGTTGCACCATAGGTCGTGCTCATGGCGGAATCTCCTGGGTGTTGTTTTTACCCGGACGAGGGTGCCAAGGCATGAGCGAGCGCGCTTGACATTCGGCTTACAATTTCTTTACCGGCGGCTTATTCTTTGCGTTCCAAGCGGTGCTAGAGGCCCCGACGATCGGAGGCCGCCTGAGGGATTGGCAGCTTGCGCTATCTCTTCGAGGAGTACGCAATCGACACTGACCGGCGCGAGCTGCATCGCGGGGCGGACGTCGTCTCCGTCGCGCCACAGGTATTCGACCTGCTCGACTACCTGATCCGCAACAGGGAGCGCGTCGTCAGTAAAGACGACCTCATCAATGCCATTTGGAACGGCCGTATCGTGTCCGATGCGGCGCTGACAACGCGCCTGAATGCCGCCCGCAGTGCGCTCGGCGATTCCGGTGAGGAACAACGCCTCATCAAAACCCTCCCGCGCAAGGGCTTCCGTTTCGTCGGACCAGTGCGGGAAGCGCAGGGAGCCGCAGGCGCGGTAGTCGCCGATAACGCCGTAGACCCGTCGAAACACGCCCTCGCGCTGCCCGATAAGCCTTCGATCGCGGTGTTGCCATTCCACAACCTGTCGGGTGATCCCGAACAGGAGTATTTCGCGGACGGAATGGTAGATGACATCATCACGGCGCTATCCCGGTTCAAGGCGCTGTTCGTCATCGCCCGCAATTCGAGCTTCACCTACAAGGGGCGCGCCGTTGACGTGAAGCAGATCGGGCGAAAGCTAGGGGTGCGTTACGTGTTGGAAGGCAGCGTTCGCAAAGCAGCAAACCGAGTACGCATCACGGGACAGCTCGTCGATACCGCCACCGGCGCACATCTATAGCCGGACCGGTTTGATGGTGGTCTCGGCGACGTCTTCGATCTGCAGGACCAGGTGACCGAGAGCGTTGTCGGGGCGATCGCGCCAGCGCTGGAGAAAGCCGAGATCGAGCGTGCCAAGCGCAAGCCGACCGAGAGTCTCGACGCCTATGCCATCTATTTACGCGGTTTGGCCAGGTTTTATCAGTTTGCTGGCCGGCCCGCGAAGGCTGCTGGCACATAGCGTCAGTTGGCACAGTGCACGGCATGTCCGGAGCCGGGGACAGACGGGAAGCCAACGACTGAGAGGCGAACCGACGCGATTGACCTATTGGTGGAGGCCGCAGCGAGAAGGCTGCCGTTAAAGACGGTATTGCCAACGTTAAGCTAACTATTCTTCGTTTCGGTCGGCAAGCAGTGGCGCGCTACGCCAAGGGCAATGGCCGGGTGCTGGCTCTGTCGGCGGCCTTTGCTGGTCCGTTGGTCGGACCGTGTGCAGCTGAGGGCTTCAAGGGCGCATCGTCCAGCTTCCTATTCAGATCTCGCAGTCGATTGAGTTCAAAGCCTTACGCAAACCACCGAACGCGCTTAGCCGACAGGGCTCGGTGTCGCCGGCAACCTTTGAACGCCCGGAAATGGTAGTTCGCTTGATTTCGGTTTCCTTTGACTTCGACTTAGGAAGGGCAGCGGCAACCTTCTTTGATTTGGGATGGTGACGATGGTGGTCGATCACCTTGGGGTGGTCCGAAGAATCGATACCCATGCCTTCCGATGGAGAAATGCGTTCCTCGACTAGAGAAGGCTGCGCTGGAGTTTCGCTGCTCGCAGCGGCAATTTCTAGTCGATCAGCTTTCGCCAACGCACCATGTGAATCGGAAATGCCTACGGTCGTTTCGGCAAGGGGCTGGACGACCGCTACTGTACTTCGCGCCGGATTTCTGAGTTCCATCGACACCAGAAATCCAACACCCAATAGGATGAGGAGACCCAACAACACCATTCTCAGCATGATGCTTCTCCACCTTAAAATAGTGCCGGTGAAAATTCATCGAACCATGAGGCAACATGGCGGCGGCTCACGTACCACGTACGGGGTGTTTGCCAACAGGGTTAACCGCCGGCCTAGATGTTCCTGACGCGCGACGTCGAATATGCCCGGTGAGCCACAGGGCGACTGGCCGGAGACCATCATTGTACCAAGGTGCAGGCCCGACGACGGCGAACGTGATCGCCTTCATCGGGCCAGAATCGCAGTCACAGACTGATGCCGGTTTCGATTCGTGGAGCAAGAACAGCAATGGAGCCCGCAAAACCCCGCAAATGGACCGAAGAAGAGACCAAGCTGCTGATCGAACTCGCGCAACGTAAGGAAAGAGTGCCAGCGATGGCGCGAGAGATTGGACGTCACATCGCATCCGTTAGGCGACGAGCTCGCGAATTGGGTTTGCCTCTGCTGCCCGGCCGAGGTGAGAGGCAACTTTAGCTCCCTACCCACTCGCCCCTCCGGGACGCTGGGCCTTGAGCTCTGGCTCCTTTGCACCCGTGTCCCGCCGGCGGCCATCAAAATCCGCCGCGTCCGGCTAACGCGCAACCTCCGCAGCCTTAACATGACGGATCGCTTCCTACTCTCGTACTTACAACCGCATGCAGATTGCATGAGGACGAGAGATGGACGATCCCGTGAACTTCGAGCAGTTGGTGCAGTTTCGTGCCCCAGCGAACCTATCAAAAGCGATCGACTGGGCGGCCAGCCAACGTTTACCACGCTCAATGTTGACGGCCTGGGGGCCAAGCCGCTGCGCTCGGCACCTAGCACCGAACTGGTTGCGGGCACCTTGTCGACGCAGCTTTCTACCTTCAGGCTTCTTCGGCAATCCATACAGCATTCCGGTCGGTGGCCTTCTGCCGTTCACCGGCACGACTGCGCCCAACAGTTCGTTTGTGCTGCCTTATGGGCAGGCGGTTAGCCGAGCTGACGGCAAAGATTGGCCGGCCCTCATTCGAAGACCCAAAGTAATGTTACGCTTTCGACCACGCACGCTTCTGGGTAAGACATCTGATCGTGCTTCTTTGACTAGAACTATGGCGCTCGGGGGTGAGAGGGCTCTTCGGGCAAATCGTTGATTTTAAAAGGAAAGTATTCAACCTTGACGGGAATCACTCCCTCTCCGCCATCCCGTCGAAAATCGCCGAAGAATTAGCCTAATCCTTGAATCCCAAGGATCTTCCGGGCAGCCGCCGGTACACAAAGGCGGTACACATGGTCCGTGCAGTAGGCAGGCCCAGGCGGCATCCGGCGACTGGCATTTACAAGCACTGGCTGCGCGAGCACCGCGAGGACGGCTTGCCGCAGGAGATCGGCGCGGCGTTCAAATCGGACCGCTGCTACTACCAGGCAATCCAGAACTAGCGTTTGCCAAATATGCGGAACTGCCGGTCACAAAGCCCGCAGGCGCGAGTGCCGCGGTCGCCGTGCTGGGCGTACGCGGCAATGGCGACCTGAAGGGGCCGCCCCATGAAATCGACGTCGTCGCGATCCAGGGCGACAAGGTCTTCTTTCTCGCTGTCACCAATGCGGTGAAG
>NZ_SPVJ01000074.1:0-22134 GCF_004634465.1 Bradyrhizobium sp. MOS001 | reverse complement strand
CCATCTCGGTACGATGATTGGTGTTGCGCGACACGGTCCGCGCGATCACCACGTCGGGCTTCGTGGGTTTGACCCTGACTGCTGCCATCACCTCGTCACTCTGCGATCTGCCATCGTTAACTCCGGTACAGGTTCCAAGTTCATTGTGCTGTCACCGTCTAGGTCGATGAACAGCTCCGCATGCACAAGAATATCCACGGAGATACGACCGCTGTGAGCTGCAAGAGCGGGGGACCGAACTGATCCAGCAACAGACGAACCACCTTGCGCGGCATTGCAAACTCGCCGCATGACCTGCAGCCCATCCTGGCAGCGCCAAGCGTCTCCGTCGAGGCAGACACGGGCACCTTGCGTCTCTTTGAGAACCTTTCGCGTCTGTTCGAGACACGACCAGCCCAAGAGCAACCTTTGCCCTTGCGCAAAGTTGTCAGTCAGGAGCTTGAGATGCCCAGCGGCCGCCCAAACCTTGCGTTCTTCACCTTGATCGCTGCCAGTCTATGTGCTGCCGTGGTCTTCGTTGGGCTGTTGATCGCAGGAGATGTCGCAGGTCCAACGGTAGCAACGGCTAATTCGCCGACACATTCTCAGGAGCGTGATCGACAGTAGGCGAGCCGCACTCCTAATGATCACTGGATCGTAGGTCGAGAGTTAGTATTTAAACTCCGGCATGGACCTCAATTCCTCCTTGGTGGCGTTAAACACAGCGCGTTCGGGATACCAACGCGTACTGGCGCTAGTTGTGGTGGTTGTCGTGGTGGTGGTTGCGGCACCGGTGGTCGTTCGCGTGGCGCCATCTGGAGCGGAGGTGGTTGCCGGAGCACTCGCCGGTGCGGACGTTGTTGAGGCAGTTGTCGAAGTTACCGGCTGGTCTACCCACTTCAGCTTATCGAAGCCGACTACCACGTAGTGCTCGCCCAAGCCAAGAACGCCGCCCACACCTAGAATGACCTTGGCCACCTTGCCTGACCTATCCAAAATCGTCGTTGATGTCGCCGATTTTCTCGTTTGCTTCATTGTACACATCGACGTGGACCAGCTTGGACGCGCGCCATTCACCCTCCTTGCGCGGGGTAGCACTGGCAGTCGAAGCCTCTTGGTTTGTGGCTGTTTGCGCCGACGCCGCGCCGATTATCGAGGCGGTAGTCAGGAAGGCTATTGAAAGAAATTTAAAAATCATGATGTTCCTCCACTGTTTGGGGAACAATAATGCGGTAGGACTTTAGTTCCAGCGGCCGAGTGGTACGAGCGCGTGTCGCCAGAGATTCACGCTGTGGATCGAACGCGTGCGAGGCGGAGACTTATTGTTGGCATAATCGTGGTAGGCGTTTGACGTTCGGCTTAGCGCGCGGCCATAAGCGGCCTGTTTCGACTGCTCTCTTCGGAAGAAAGCTCGCTGGCGATCCTCAGCATGATTGCAACTGAGCGAACCTGCGGAACATTTCCGTTCATCGCTGGGCTCTGTAGAAGGTGGGAAATGATCAATTCTTTGATGTTGTTGGCATTCGAGGCGAATGGAGTAATTGCGCTGCGGATGATGAAGCTTATGCGCGGTGGCCGAATTGCACGTCGGGAAGCTGAATTGATGGTCAGCGAAAAGATTCGCGCGGCCTCCGAAGCTTCGGCAAGTCTAATGGCCGGCGCTTCGGGTGATGAAATAATCCGTCAATATCGACGGCATGTCGCCGCGAATGCGAAGCGACTGGGCCGACTTAATTCGGGCCGGAGTCGAAAACGTGCGCTCAGGCGAACCCAATCCAGGCGGAAGTAACTTGACGGCAAGTTTGGTGAGAGAAGCTCAGGGATGTTCAGAGTTGCCGGAGGCGCGATACTAGGTCAACGAACATGAGATGTCTGCTCTAGTGAGTGGGCTTTTGGAACGTTGCACTGCACAGCAGGTTGTCGTCTGCCCAACGACCTTGGCCGGTCAATTCATCCTTGGAGTGTCAGATGAGCAAGCGTAAACCGGCACTGGCGTCAAAGCATGCCCGCAGTCCGAGAACAGTCGCGAAAGCCCAACGGACCGCTCAAGCTATTGTCAGAAGTCCGAAAGCGGGCGTTCCGCGCTCCGTGAGCGCAGACTCGCAGCAAGACGCCCTCTCCGTTGAGAATCCGCTTCCTGTTAAGAATCCGGAGACAGCTTTACAAGATGCCTCCAAACAAATGACGGAGAACAATTCGAAGATTGGAATTGATCTACTCTCTCCAGCAAACGCAAGCGTGCGAGCTTATCAAGCGAAGCTGCTGGAAATTGCAAAAGGGAATATGCAGTTTGCTTTTGAATTCGCTCAACGGCTTGCGATGATTAAGGCGCCCTTTGAAGTTCCGGGTGTAGTCGCAGAATACACAAGCAAGCGGATAGCCATGTTCCAGAAGCATTCAACGGAGATGGCTGAGCTAAGTGCCAAAAGGTGGACTTCCTAAGACCGAAGTTATGGAGTGGGCCCTCCAGGGGGACAGGTTGGCTTTCAGTAATTGACCGGACGGCCGGGCTTTCAGAGGATGAAGGCCATGGCAAAGCACCGAACCCACAGCGTCGAGTTCAAACGGCAGGTGTCGCAAGAGTATCTGAGCGGCGGGACGCTGCACGGGCTCGCGAAGCGGCACAATGTCTCCCGTAACTTGATCCGCATCTGGGTCGAAAAGTATCAAGCAGGCGCGCTCGACGAGGACGTCGCTTCAGCCGGGCTGCTCGAGACCTACGAAGCGCGTATTGCCGCACTCGAGCGCCTGGTTGGCAAGCAGGCTCTCGAACTGGAGTTTCTAAAGGGGGCTCTACAGCCACGACCTCGGCCGAGAAGCGAGACCATATCCGCAATCACGATAAGTTCGGCGTCGCCGTCGCCTACGCCCATGTATCGCAATGGGCAACGGCGTTGGACCACGACTTCCAGTCTCGGTACGGACCCGTGCGGACGTCTGAAGGCCTGTTAACCGCCGTCTATCAGTATGAGGTGCGCGCCGGCCTCACATTGCAACCTAACTTCCAGTACATTCGCCGCCCCGGTGGTGGTGCAACCAGCCCGACCGGGACCATGCCGGGCGTGTCGTTGAAGGACGCCATCGTCCTTGGGATGCGAACGGTTGCGAAGTTTTAAAGCGGCTAGAGGTTGGGGCCAGCTAAGAGTCCACCAGCTGAGGTCGGCAGGTAGTGCGGCAAGGTTAGCTAAGGTCAATCGCGTCGGTTTGGCTCTCAACCGCAAATTTCCGGTCTATCCCTATCAACCGATCTACAACCGCACTGTGTCACCGGGATGGGCGAATAGACGCCCCTCCTATGACAAGTTTTTGGCGGGCGCGAGCAGCCTTCTTGGACGTCAGATTTCTGCTAGCTTTTTAACGCCATTGTCCAATGAGGTGCCATTATCTTGCTCAATACCAATGTGGTCTCCGAGGCGATGAAGCCCGAACCGCATCCATCGGTCCGCGACTGGCTCGACGCCCAGGCGGCCGAAACGGCGCCGAAAGTCTCGCCTGACTGGACGTGCGGCGCCGCGGTCTATCCAACCTCAAGATCGTGGATGATCGGTTTCAGTCCGTCGGGCGTGACTTCGAGGCTCGCAAGCGTGATCGGTAGCTTGAAGCGCCGGCGTCCGGCACTGCCAGGATTCAGATAAAGCGCGCCCTCGACGGTAAGCGATCTTCGGCACGTGGGAGTGGCCGGAAACAATTACATCGATGCCCTCAGCTGCAGGATTGACCTGCAGGGTATTGAGGTCGTGCAGAACGTAGAACAGCCGTCCGGCGAGCCGCACCGACTTGTTTTCGGCAAATTCAGTGGCCCACTCGCCCGTATCCACGTTCCCTCTGATTGCCGTGACAGGAGCAATTCTCCGCAGCGTGGGGATGATTCCGGGGTCGCCGATGTCACCGCCGTGAATGATGTGGTCGACATGGGCCAGAAAACGAAGAGCCTCTGGCCTAAGCAGGCCGTGCGTATCCGAGATGATGCCGACGGTAAAGGTCATCCAAGCCTCCGGTCGAAGCACGCTGTCGCGTATTGCGCCGCGTCTTCCTGATGCACCGGCGTCACCATCGAACCGACGCATGACCGGAGTGCGCTCGATGCTCGATCACCAAGCTGATCGCGATCCTGGATCAGATGCAGACCGTTGGGGGCGGATCCGACTCAAACGGCGAGACCTGCCCGGAGTGTCCGGGCGAAGGCCGCTGACGGACCGAATAGAGATGCGAGTAAACATCTTCAAGCCGCGAGGCGCTTCAATGGTATGCTCAACTTCAGCCTAAGGCCATTTCGCCGCCAGTCGTGCTCGATCCGGCCCCCAAGCTCGCCAGTCACGCTGCGCTCGGTCAGAATACTGCCAAAACCGCGAGCATGCGGTTTTACATTGATCTCCGGACCGCCGCTCTCGTCCCAGTCAAGGCGGAAGTCATCACCGCTCGCAGCCCATGTGACGTGGATCGAACCATCCGGTCGAGAGAGAGCCCCGTACTTAACCGCATTCGTCGCAGTCTCATGCAACACCAATGCGAGCCCTGTCACGGCCTTCGCTCCGACAGGCACATCGGGTCCGCTCAGGACGATGCGGTCGGGTGAGCCATCTTCATAGGGCTGCAACACAGTGCGCACCAGCGTGTCCATCGTCGTCTGCTCGCTTTCGTGCTCCGTGCCCATGATGCCAGGACGGACGAGATCCTTAGCTCGCAACAGCGCATCCAATCGACCACGAAGAGCGTGAGCCATCTCCTTCGGGCTTCCGGCAGACCGAACACTGAGCGTAATCATCGAGTGGAAATTGGCGAAGATGTTCTTCACTCGGTGATCGGCTTCCCGAGCAAGCAACCGTTGACGCTCTTGTGCATTCTTCTGATTGGTCACGTCCACCACGACGCCGACGAAGCGATCGGGTTTGCCGTCCTGAACATACAAGCACTCGCCGCGAGCCTCGACCCAGCGGATATTTCCGTCCTTCCGCAAAAGCCGATACTCCTGCACATACTTTTCTCCGGTGACGATGGTGCGGTTGACAGCGTCGGCGATCCGCCGAACGTCCTCTGGATGAATGCCCGCAAGGTAGTCCGACAACGGAGCGCCTTCGTCTCCCTTGGCAGGATCGACCGAGAACATTCCCGCAAATCGAGCATCGGAATAGAAGGTGTCGGACCGCACATGCCAGGCGAACGTACCCACCATACCGGAGGCGTTCAGCGCCTGGCGTAGTCGCTCCTCGGCTTTCGCTAACGCTCGCTCCGCTAAAACCTGTTGCGTCGTTTCCACGACCACGGCGAGAACGCCTTCCGGACGGCCATTCTCCCCCAGCACCGGGCTGTAATCCAGGTTCATCCAGACCTGCTCAGGAACGCCTGAGCGGTGAAGCGTCAGCTCTTGATTTCGGTAAGACAGCGTGCCCCCGCCCAAGCCCACCTTCATCACGTTGTCGTTGAAGTCGGCCACCTCAGGCCAACCTTCCCGCACCTTGGATCCAAACAGGAAGGGATGGCGACCTCCTGCAAAAATCGAGTAGGCGTCATTGTAGATCATGATGCCGTCCGGTCCCCATAGGAGCACGATGGGGACGGGTGAGCGCAGCAGTATTCCGACCGTGGTCTTCAGGTTCTCTGGCCACTCGGAGATCGGCCCCAAGCTGGTTTTCGACCAATCGAGGGAACGAATAAGGGCGCCATTTTCACCGCCACCGAACGGGAAATGTTCGTCGGGTTCCGAGGCGCTCACGTGGCGAAATCCCTTTAAGGCCGTTCCTTAGATGATTGGACCTTCTTTCAATTACTGACACATAGCCAGCCCTAACTTTGGTGCAGCGTCTTTCGCCGGCGACATCATTTTTCCCCATCTCCGCTATAAATTCGCGCTCTCCGGCGGTCCTTTGGGCATCGCGCCCGCTGCGCTTTGCCGGCGGCGCCTGCGCTGTCGCGACCGTTTCGCGAGTGGCGCCGTTCCGTGGCGCTCGATCCCACTTGGGCGCGGGTTTTCGCCGGCTTCTTGCCGGCGATCGGCATCAGCATCTCCTTCTGTCCGATAGCCGTATTGCGCCGCTTTCCCCTTCTAGGCAGCGTTGCCTTCGGCCACCTCGGGACCGCCCGATCGACCGAAGGCGGTGGCCATCGGTTCGTCAGACCTGAAGCGAGGAGATGACAGGCCGGCGTTTGAACCGACGTTCGACCTGCACACCAGAGGCGGTGCGAGACCGCAGCGGAGCCCGCATCGCCTTCCACTCGGC
This sequence comes from Bradyrhizobium sp. MOS001, assembly GCF_004634465.1. Classification (NCBI taxonomy): domain Bacteria; kingdom Pseudomonadati; phylum Pseudomonadota; class Alphaproteobacteria; order Hyphomicrobiales; family Nitrobacteraceae; genus Bradyrhizobium; species Bradyrhizobium sp. MOS001. Next base: position 15,937 of record NZ_SPVJ01000074.1, on the reverse strand, counting down.
GACCTGCCGCTGCAGTTCGCGCGCGAGATCCGGTTCGATGGCTTCAGGTTTGTCTTGCGACATTTCGGGGATCTGCATCGTCTTCCCTGTTTAGGCGGCAGCCCGATCGGCCGGCCGCAGACGCATCGGCTTCCCGCCGGGCGGATTGCGAGGACCACCGTCCAACGCACGAAGCGCCTCCAGGATCTCGTCGATCGTCACGGGAGCCTTCAAACCTTGGGGAGCCCGCAGCGAGGGGCAAGACGCGCTGGCGGAGGCGTCCGAGGCCCATGACGCCAGGATAGCGCGCTTCTCCGAGAGACTGAGGGCGGGATGCGAGACAACGTCCCGCGGATGTTCGAATACCGTACCGGGATGCAGGACGGCGTTGAGATCGATGACCTTGTCGTCGAGTGCAGTCGTCGGCCGCATGGCTACCTCCAAATCGAGACGCGTTATGGGGGATCCGCGCGGGGCGCGCCCGCACGGCTATGATCATGCCTATGTCCGTTGTTGTCAGGCCGCCTTGGCTTCGATCTGAGCGACGTTATTGGGTCCAACGCCATTGATAGCGATGCGGCGCGGCTTTTTCGCCTCGGGGATTTCGCGCTGCAGGTCAATGACGAGCAGGCCGTTCTCGAAGCTGGCGCCCTTGACCTCTACGTGATCGGCGAGGGTGAACTGGCGCTTGAAGTTGCGGGCCGAGATGCCGCGATGCAGGAAAGTCCGCTCTTCCTTGTCGCTCTTGCGGCTCTCGAGCGTCAATACGTTCTGCTCGACCGTCAGATCGACCTCGTCCGGCTTGAAACCGGCGAGCGCGACGGAAATCTGGAAGCGGTTCTCGTCGAGGCGTTCGATGTTGTAGGGGGGATAGCTTTCCTCGCCTGCGCGCTGGGCGGCTTCGGCCAAGTCGAAAAGACGGTCGAAGCCGATGGCCGACCGGAACAGGGGCGAAAAATCTGCAGTGCGCATAGCCAGATCCTCCAAGGAGCAAAATGGTTGAGCGGCACCGGACACGACCGGTGCCCGTCTCGAGTGGCGGGACCCTGACGGCGTCCCGATCGCCGGAGTGGCGACGCCGAAGAAATTTGGAAGGCCGAAAAAAGTTTCAAGGGTGGCACGCAAATTTTGTTGCCCAAGGACTCGGGACGGTTAATCCGGTCTTGCCGCCTATTCCCGCGCGCGGCGCAAGGCGTCCTTCAGCTTCTCCCTCTCGCTTTCCCATCGCCGATCCTCGGCCTCGATCCGCTTGTCGATGTCGCGCCGCTCCGCTTCCAGGCTTTCCGACGGCCCGTCGTGCTCCCGCTGCGCGGCGTCCAGGCTACGAAATCGATGTCGAGAAGGTGCTGCACGCCTGCGCCAAGCACGACGTCGTGGTCGAGATCAATGCCCACCCGTGGCGCCTCGACTTGGATTGGCGCTGGCACCAGGCCGCCCTCGACTTCGGCTGCATGCTGAGCATCAATCCGGACGCGCACTCGATCCCCGAGCTCGACCACATGCACTGGGGCGTCGAGATGGCCCGGAAGGGCGGTGTCCCTGCCGACCGGGTCCTGAACGCGATGGCCCTTCCGCAGATCACGCGCTACCTGCGTCAGAAGCGGCGCTCGATCGCCCGGGCGGCCTGATGCCGCAGGCGCTCTCCCTGGAGGGCACCGTGGTCGCGGTCGCCGCCGATCGCGGTCTCCACTTCAGCAAACCGCCGCAGGACCGGATCGTGCTGGTGGAAGGCCATGGTGTCGAAGGCGACGCCCACGCCGGCCCGTTTGTCCGGCACCGCTATCTCGCCCGCCGCCAGCCCCGCCTAGCCAATCTCCGGCAGGTTCACCTGATCCCGTCCGAACTCTTCGCCTCCCTCTCGGATGCGGGCTTCAAGGTCGGAGCGGGAGACCTGGACGAGAACATCACCACTGCCGGCCTGGACCTCGAGCGGATGCCGCTCGGGACGCTCATCGAGCTTGGACCCGCTGCGATCGTGGAGCTGACCGGCCTCCGGACGCCGTGTGTCCTCATCGACCGCTTCCGGACCGGTCTGAGGCGGCATGTGCTCTCGTCGGCAAAACCGGGCCCTCGGTTCAAATGCGGGGTGCTGGGCGTGGTAAGGGTCGGGGGAAGGGTCGCGGCTGGCGATAGCGCGCGAATTCGGCTTCCTTCTGTCTTTCGTGATCTACCGGCCCTCTAGGGTGGACGCCCTTGTCCATACATCCAAGAAGTGCGCCGGTTCGGGAACGGCTCGGAGATCCGCAAGTTCCCGATAGAGAGCTGGGACGCGGGACGTACAGAAAGCGGACCATCGGAGAGCAAATGTCCTCCTCCAGTGGCAGCAACAGGCAAGATATTCAGCGGCGAAAGGCCCGCTCGTTGTTGCTGGTCCTGGCCGTTGGATTCGCGGTCTTTCTGGCCGCTGGCGGAGCTCTCTATTACGTCCTGCAGCCCACGACGCTCCGGGTCGCCGTGGGACCGACCGGCAGCGAAGACCACGCGGTGATAGAGGCCATGGCCGAGGCGTTCGCCGACGAAAGCCGTACCGTGATGCTGTCCCCGGTAACGACCGCTGGCGCGGCCGAATCGCTCGCCCTGCTCGGCAATGGCAAGGCTGAGCTCGCGGTCGGCCGCGCTGATCTGAGCATGCCTTCGGACGCACAGACGCTCGCCGTGCTGCGCAAGAACTACGTCGTCCTGTGGTCATTTTCCGGACCAGGCGGCAAGGTCGCGAAAAAGAAGAACGCTACAAAGATTGCTGAAATAGCTGACCTCGCCGGACGCAAGGTCGGCGTCATAGGCAGGACCGCAGCAAACGCGTCGGTCCTGCGGGTTATCCTCGATGGGTCCGGCGTGGAGCCGGACAAGGTCGGCGTGGCGCAGTTCAGCACGGACGAGATCGAAAAACTCGCGCAAGATCGCACGATCGAAGCGTACCTGGCCGTGGGGCCGCTCGACAGCAAGATCACAGCCGACGCGATCGCGGCGACAGCCCGCACGCGCGGCACGCCAAAGTTCCTCCCGATCGACGCATCTGAGGCCATCGCGTTGAAGCACTCGCGCTATGAGGCCGAGGAGATTCCGCCCAGCGTCTTCAACGCGAAACCGGCATGGCCCGAGGAAAAGGTCGATACGATCGCTGTCAGCCACTTGATTCTGGCCAGAAAAGGGCTTTCCGAAGCCAAGGCGGCGGCCTTCTATCGGCAGCTTTTCGCGGTCCGGGATACCATCACCCAGCATGCCGCCGGCGCCGCCCATATCACCAAGCCGGAGACCGAGAAGGAGGCCGAGCCGTCCGTGCACCGCGGCGCCGCCGCCGTCATCAACGGCACGGAACGGACATTCCTGGACAAGTACAGCGACTACATTTGGTTCGCCTTGTTGCTGCTGTCCGGCATTGGTTCGGCCGCTGCATGGCTGCGTCGTTATCTCAACCGGGACGAACGGGACGAAAACACCGTCCATCGCAACCGGATCCTTGCCGCGGCTTCCGAGATTCGCGCCGTCCAATCCGATAGCGAGTTCGCGGCGACTCAACGCGAGGTCGATGCCATCATCAAGGAAGCCCTCACTTGTTTCGACGAGGGGGCCATCGAACAAGAGGACCTGGCTGCCTTTGCCCTGGCCCTCGAACTTTTCGATCATGCTGTGGCGGAGAGGCGCGCGGAATTGCAGGCTGGCCTGATGGACCCGGCGCGGGCGCCAACCGGTGCACCCACCCTGGCCTCTCGCCGATGACAGGCCGCCGACGGCACCGTCGCGCGACAGATCCCGGTGCTGAAACGAAATCGTTATGGCTTCGACATTTTGCGCCTATACCTGATGCGTCGCAATTGTGCTCCTCCATCTTTGCGCCGCGCGCCGATGCCTATGTCCAGCGTTTCCCGCTCGATGAGCCCGCCCTCCCACAGCCGGTCGAGTGTCTTCGCAACTTCCAGCATTTCTCCGCCCGAAATGCGCTGAATCTCGGCGGCCTCTGCCGAACGAGGAGCGGGCCTCGGCGCCATTGATATAGGCGACGGCTAGACAGCCCGCCGTCAAGTTGGCAACTAATCGCATCATCGTCATCGCCTCAAATGCTGAGTGAGTCTCGCTATTCGCCGCTCGTCAGAGGAGCGCCCTGTGGCTCCAGCAGCTTGAGAGCGGTGAGCAGTGCCTGGATTTCGGCGCGCTCGTTCGGGGCGGGATCGGCTTCGAGCCGCGCCAGCAATTGCTCTTTTTGTACTATCAGCTTCGCAAGAGCGGATATCTTTTCACCGTAGATTACCAGCGAAAGGGCCGCTCGGAGAGCGGCCCTTGTCTTACTCACCAGCTCCGGGTACCGAAGCTGAACCCGATGCTCGGCCCGCCGCCGTAGTAGCCGTAGCCGCGGTCGTAGTAACCAGGTCCGCCGTAGTAGCCGTAGCTGCGGCGCGCGACGTAGGCGTCGTCGTCGCCGTAGTAGCGCTGAACGTAGCGCGGACCGCGGGTCCGGAAACAACGGCCGTACTCGTTGCAGACGAGCCGGACCTGCTCCGTTCCAGAGGAAAGCCCGGTCGGGCCTGGGGCGGTCGGATTGAGCGGAGCGGCGATCGCAGCCGATCCCAGAAGGGAGGCGGCGAACAGTCCCAGTACGATAGTCTTCATGGATGTTCTCCTTTCCGTGGCGAGATCAGTCGATCTCTTCGATGATGCGACGCTCATGAGGTTCGACGATATAGGTGCGGCTGTCCCGGTTGATGTATCGGTACTCGCGCAAGGTCGGAGCATCCCGATAGACTTCTTCCGGAAACGCTTCGATCTCCACGCCTTCGGGCACACGCTCGCCGGTCCGGATCTCGGTGCGGACGGTGCTGCCGGTCGTGCGGCGCTCGCGCTCGACTTGGCGCGCCTTGGCCTGCTTGCGGATCACCTCACGGTCGCGATCGCTGAAGGTGACCTTGCGCTGCTCGGTGCGTGCCGGGGCGGCAGCCGTGGAGCGACCCGAATACGGCATGACCGCCACGATCTTGGAGCTGGACGGTTCTACGATGACGATCTCGTCCTTCACCAGGACGAAGTCGTAGCCCCGATACTGCGGCACAATCTCGACCACCTCCGTCGGCAGCGACTGCAGACGGACGTCGCGCGGCACGACGGTGCCGACCGAGAGCGAGAAGTTCACGTTGGCGAGGGGCTGCACGTTCAGGCGCGAGATCGACGCGCTGATGCGGGTCCGCTGTCGATCGTTGACGTTCACCGACGCGTTCACGTTGGTGTTCGAAGAGCGATCCGCCGTGTTCTGCCGGTCGTTTGGCTGCTGCGCCGTGTTGGTTGAACCGCTGCCCGTCGGCGACTGCGCCTGGTTGGTGCCCGAGGCGGGCGGATTGGTGCTCTGCGACTGGGTGTTCGTGTTCGACGGAGGATTGGTCTGCGCCTGGTTCGAAGGCGTCGCGGGCTGGTTGGTCTGGGCCTGGCTCGAGGTCGGCGCCTCCGTGGCGTTGGTGCCGGTGCTGGAATTCGTCGAAGGATTCGTGGTCTGCCCGGACGAGCTGGACGACGGGGTCGTGGACGATGATGACGGCGTCGTCGTGGATGTGGAGTCCTGCCGCTGCGTCGTTGGCGGATTCGAGCTCGAAGTGCTGGGCGACGACTGCGCGAAAGCCGACGTTGCGATCGCGACTGCGGCGGTCGTGGCTAAGAATAAACGTTTGTTCATCTGAAAACCTCCCAATTTGGTCGCCCGATAACACGCGGTGGCATGGCGAGTTCCAAATCGGGATAATTCGGTAATTGGTCTCTGCTCCCATCTCGAGTTTCACTGCGAATATGGCCGCGCTGCGACCGCGCCGATAGCACGCCGTCCATCGTATTTCGGGAATAAGTGGAACTTCTAACTGGGCGTGTTGTTGGCAGTGACTACTTAACGCCATTGGAGGAGGACATCATGAAGAAGCTGATCGTATGCGGCGCTCTTGCCGCTTTCGCCCTCGGCACACAGGCAGCCAGCGCCGCAGAGTTCTACATCGTCCGCGACGCGACCACCAAGAAGTGCACCGTCGTCGACACCAAGCCGACGACCACGACCACCACCGTCGTGGGAGACAGTGTGTACAAGACCAAGACCGAAGCCGAGTCCGCCGTGAAGACCACGAAGGTCTGCACTGAACAGTAATAAACACCAGGCGTCGTTGCCCCGATGTAATCGTTCGGAACAGGTTTGGAGGAGCGCACGCCCGTATTGATCGTGTGGCGTTTCCTGGTTGACATGCACTGAGCGAATTGACGCTAAAGCGGCCCGTCCGGCGAACCCGGACGGGCCGTTTTCTTTGGATTTCCGTGGTTGCGGATGCGCAAAAAAGGGGCCCGTGGGGCCCCTGTTCCGCGAGCGTTTGCTTGCCTAATTGTAGTCTGAGTATTTGAACTGCGGCAGCGCCTTCAACTGCTCCTTGTTGCCATTCATGACAGCGTGGTCAGGCACCCAATCGTTCGTGTTGCGATGGGTGGTGTTCGTGGAAGCGGCGCCGGTGGTCGTGTCACGCGCAGTCGAGTTGCCGCTGGAGGTGGTCCGGACCGGCTCCTCGACGAACTTCAACTTGTCCATGGAGACGGCAATATCGTGCTCGCCCATTCCCAGGAAGCCGCCGACGCCGATCACCACGGCTTCGATCTTGCCGCTCTTGTCGACCAGCAGTTCGTTGATGTCGCCTAGCTTCTCGTTGGCCTCGTTGTAGACGTTCAGACCCATCAGCTTCGAGGCGCGCCAGCTTCCCTTGAGAGCCATCTGCGCATGAGCCGGCTGGCCCGTGGTCGCGGTAGCGGCGCGATCGGCCGGCTGCGTGGATTGCGCGAACGCAGCGCCGCCGATCACGGCAGCGCCAAGCAGGGCGACGGCAAGAACGCTTTTCATCTTCTATCTCCTCCAGCGACGTCGGCGTCCGGTCGGATGCCGCGCTCCACAACGCGAGGAGGTTCCGCTTGTTCCCGATGCAGCGCTCGACTCTGGGAGTTCAGTGAAGGATTCGCGACGAGCGAATTCAGAAGACGTCTTTGGAGCCTGCGGAGCCCGCCCTCCTCATCGGAGCGCGCCTACCTTCGAGACGGCGTCACGCGCGCGATCAACTCGCGATACCGGCTTTCGTACTCCCGCGCCATCCGGCTCGCGACGAAGCGCTCCTCGAACCGGGCGCGGACGGCTCTTCTGTCGAGACGGCCGAGATCGTTCACAGCCTCGATCGCCTTCGCGGCGTTCTCGACGACGAAGCCGGTGACGCCGTCCTCCACCACTTCTGGCACCGAGCCGGAGCGGTAAGCGATGACGGGCGTCCCGCAGGCCATCGCCTCGATCATGACCAGGCCGAACGGCTCGGGCCAGTCGATCGGAAACAGCAGGGCCGCGGCGCCGGCGAGAAACGGTTGCTTCCGCGCCTCGTCGACTTCGCCGACGAGCTCGATTTTCTCGCCGTCGATGTTCGGTTCGAGCTTCTTCTTGAAGTAAGCCGTCTCCGCGCGCGGTATCTTGGCGGCGATCCGCAGCGGCATCCCGGCAGCACGTGCGATGCGCATCGCGTCTTCGGGGCCCTTGTCGACCGTCAGCCGCCCAAGAAAGGCCAGGTACGAACCAGGCTCATAGGACGGCCGAAAGAGATCCTTCGGCAGACCGTGCTGGATCGTAGCGATCCAGTTCGCCTCCAGAAGCGGCCGGCGCTGGTTGTCGGAGATCGAGACGAAAGGCGCTTTCGGAAAGGCTCCGATGACGTCGGGGAGCCCGGGAAGGTCGAGGCGGCCATGCATCGTCGTGAGATACGGGACATCCGTCCGGCTCAGCACGGGAAGGGGCAGCCAGTCGACGTGAGAGTGGATCAGGTCGAAGCCGGCAGCGTGTTCAGCGATAGCTTCGACCAGCATCGCACAGGCGGCGTTGGGATCCACGCCCCTCCGTCCCAATCGCAGAGCACGTGGCCACACTGGGCAGAGCTTTGCCTTCGTCCTCGAATCGCCGCTTGCGAACAAGGTGACGTCGTGTCCGAGCTCGACGAGCTCATCTACCAGCCAAGCAATCACGCGCTCCGTCCCACCGTAAAGTCTCGGTGGGACGCTCTCGGCCAAGGGAGCAAGCTGTGCGATCCGCATCGGCTAGGCTCCCAGAACGAAGCGCATGATCACCACCACAACGGCCGAAAGCAGGAAGGAAATCGCGAGCAGCGTCCAACCGGGCTGTGTGCTTCCGCAGGCCACCCGCGCGACGAACATCTTCATGTCCCTCAGCATTCTTCGTCGGGAAGCCGGTCGAGATAGGCTATCCCCAAGCTTGCGAGCTCTTCGGAATCGCTCCGTCGCTCTTCCCATCTCCTCTGCAGGTGACGCTGCAGCAGACAGCGTCGGTCATCTCGCGAATCGATATCGGGGCGCCTCAATCGGTACACCGTCCATGCGGTCTCCGCGGCCATCTTCAACACGACATCGTCGACCATCTACGCGCTCCGGGGCGGCAACCAGTCGGTGCCAACTCGGCGCGCTTGCGAAAGTTTCCGGTTTTTCCCGATCCTGGGCGAAGGGACGTATCAGGACGCCTTCGCCCGTGCTCGTTCACGCGCCGCCAGGCGGCGCTGCAGGCGCCGGCTTCGGGCAACCCTTGTGGAGGCGAGAATTCGCGGCGCGGGCTCTACGGCCGCGAGGCGCTCGACGGGAGCGTCGGCCCGTTCCACTTGCGGCTCGGAAGACCTGGCTTCCATGAAGTCGAGGACCGTCCGGCCGTTCTCGGTGATCCGCCATCCGCCGTTCAGGCGCTCGACCAGCGCCTGCGAGAAAATGTCGAGATCGGGGACGCGTGCGGCGAGGCGCTTGGTCCGTTCGGTCCAGTCGCGCCCGCTGGTGGCCAGGATGGCCATGTCGCGCTTGAGGTCCGCCATGACGGCGAAGCCGTCGGGATAGCTCACCAGGATCTTGAGAACCGTGACCTGGAAGTTCACGCCCTACCCCTGATCAGCGCCACATCGTCGGCGCGTCGCGAAACGCCTCGCGACCGACCTTCTTCAGGTTTTCCAGCGCGACGTTGCCCTCGGCGACGGCTTGCAGAATCCTAGAAGCGACGTGCGCGCGAGCGCCGGTTTCGAAGCGCGAGATGTCTGCGCAGACATCGTCGAGGACGGCGCGCAGAAGCGCGGTCGTGGCCGGATCGAACATCGGACCCCCGAGAAAGGCGAGAGCGAAGCCTAGCGCAGAAAAGTCCGTCGGCGAATTCAACATTGATAACCTCGCCACGTCGGTAGTCCCTCGCTCGCGCCGCAGCATTCCGGTCCTGACTCCGCTGCAATGACCGTTGCTGCTCCAGGCTTGGTCCTTCGAGCGACGCTGTCCCGGCGCCATGCTCGGATTGCCCTCGTCGCCGGGTCAGCAACCATTGCCTATTTTTCCCGTTATCGGCGGGGCATCCGCGATCTAAAAGGAGTTCCGATGAAGAATATTGCAATGTCGGCGCTGATGGTCGGCGCCCTCGGTCTGGCGTCGGTGGCCACGACATCTCCTGCCGAAGCTCACTGGCGAGGTGGTTGGGGCGGCTGGGGGCCGGGTATCGCCGGCGGTCTGGTTGCGGGTGCCGTGATCGGCGGGATTGCGTCCTCGGCGTACGGCTGGGGACCCGGCTACGACTATTACGGCAGCCCCGGCTACTACGGCGCGGGCTATTACGGCGGCCCACACACCTACGACTATGGCTATGACGAGCCTTATCGCTGGGGCGGCGGCTACACCACCACCTACTACACGGCGCCCGTCTCCTACGGCTATCGCTATCGCCGGGTCGTTCGTCCCGCCTACGCCTATTATCGCGGCTCCTATCCGGTCGTACGTCATCGCTGGCATCGCCACCACCACTGGTGACCGGTCGATCGGACGCGATGGAGGCCGCGCTCTGCAAGGCGCGGCCTTTTCCTTCCGGCTCACCACCATCCACCGGTGAATGAGTCGTGTCGCTCGAAGGCAAGCTGCCGCTCGGCCGCTCTCTTCGACGGTTTTGCCGAGCGCTTCGGATGCGGGCGGGACGCTGCGGAGAGGCGTGTTGGCGGGTCTTTCTTGATCTCGATGGTAGGTGCTGCAGGCATGGAGGCCATGGCTTCGCGCACCGGATACGGTTCTTCACGGGCCGGATGGACCTGCGCGATCATCGGAACATCCGTGCGCGGACGCGTGTCAAAGATGATCTTCTCCGGAAGGCTTCTTGCCGAGGCTATCCGGATGATGGTCCTGTCAGGATCGGCCGCCGCCGCGTGCTCGACGGGAGCCGGCAGATAGCGGTCGGCGGCGAAGAGCAGCGCCAGCAGCAGCGCGCCGACAAAGACGAAGTATCGACCGATGGGCATGGACGGCCGCTCGCAAGGAAGGAATGGGGTATCGGCGGGGCCGGATTGACGTCGAGGCGGGCCGCCTTTTGGGCGACCCGCCTCGAAGGACTCAGTCGATCTCCTGGACGACCGTGCGCGTCGATGGATCGACCAGCATCACGCGTTCGCCCGAGTAGACGTAACGATACTTGGTGAGCGAGGGACCCCAGTCGGCGGGGACGGCCTCGAGCTCGACCTCGCGCGGCACCGGCTGGCCGATCACGATCTTCTCGCGGGTCTCCACCGGACGGACCTTGTGTTCGGTCACGTAGGTCCGGATCTTAGTGCGGTATTCCGGCTCGATCTGCACCGCGGCGGCGTGGCCGGCGCCGGTGGTGGTGGTGACGACCGTGGACTGTGCCATCGCGCCCGTCGAGATCAGCGCGGCAGCCGCAGACATCAGCAACAATTTTTTCATCATGTTCTCCTTGCCGCTAGATGCGACGCAGCGAAAACCTCACCACGGCGCTGAAGTTCCTGAGCAAGGATAGAATATTGCCGCTTTTTCCCGATCGTGCGCTTGTCTTCGTCCCCTATCGCTAAGCCGCCCTCGATCTCGCACCGGGGAGAGGTACGCAAAGCGTTCTGGTGATACTGCCTTCGGCGTCGAACCAGAATTTCGTACTCACAGCGCTGCCGTTATAATCTCGGTAGTCGAGCCGAACGCATTCCGGCTCCCGATGGACTTCGTCCAGTTCGAATGCGGCCTCAATTGCGCCGCGTAGCTTGGCCGGCCAATAGCAAAGCAGGCCGGCCTGCCGACGAACCGTTCTCCGCTGCAGCAATCAAGCGTAGCCTGATCTGCATAGAGCGACAGCAAGTCCTCCAAGCGGCGCTCGCGGCAGTCCAGCCCGACATGGTCCACCTCACAGTTGTCCCCGGTGGCAGGTCTCGTTAGGCCCCGAGACTTGAATGGTGTATGAACCGCCGGTTCTGCTCCCGTTTAGGTCCCGCGAACGTCTGCTTTGTGACCGATCGGCAGAGTGCAGCGCACGATGGTGCGCTCGTCTTCGCGTGCAAATTGGAGCTTGCCGTCGAGCGCCCGAACAGGCTCGGACATGCCGGTCAACCCGCGGCAGAATTTCATACCGGGGGTCTTGCGCACATCATCCGCGATCTCGATCAGCAGATTGTCGCCCTCGAGTTTCGCTTCCCGAGCCGGTTGCCAAGGGCGTCCAGCGTCTGCTCCGGATTGCGCGAAGCTTCAAGGGCTCCATTTACGGCTCTCGCGACGGCGCGTGCGTGCCCCGATTCCTGGGCGCTCAGGATCATCAAAGTGATCGGAAGCAGCAGGCTCTGCCGAAAGAAGAACATTCCAGATCTTCTGCAATTCGTGCTCCTTCGGTAGGTTCGCCCGACGTCCCGCTCAGATATTTGAACCATTACAGTGCTCGCGACGTTCTCCACAACTGGAGGAAGCGACAGCGTGCTAATGAGGACCAGATCAACATGAGGGTATTGATCGTCGACGACCATCCCGTTGTCGTGACCGGCTGCCGGGCTTTGTTCACGTCGGACCCTTCCGTCGAGATCCTGGAGGCTTCCGATGCGAAGGACGGCCACCGTGCGTACTTGCAGAAGCATCCCGACGTCACCGTGGTTGACGTGAGCCTCCCCGATCTTACCGGCTTCGAATTGACCCGGCGAATCCGCAGGGATGATCCGGCCGCCAAAATAGTCATGCTCAGCGTGAGTGAGGATCCGGCGTTCGTGGTGCGCGCTGTGGAGATGGGCATTCAGGGATATGTCTCGAAGAGCGATGATCCTCGGCTCCTGGCCAAGGCCATCCGGAAGGTTGTAGCCGGGGAGCGCTTCGTCTCACCGCGTCTGACGGAAGCGACAACCTTCGCGGGCGCGGCGATCAAGGCCAGCCCTTTGACGCAGATGAGCCCACGCGAACTAGAGATCCTGAGGCTTTTGGGTCGTGGCGACCGCATCTCAGAAGTCGCGTCCGAACTCCGCATCTCCTATAAAACCGTTGCCAACACGACCTCCATGCTGAAGTCCAAGCTCGGCGCTAAAAATCACTCCGACCTCGTCCGGATTGCAGTCGAGATCGATTTGCGCCGGTGAAGGGTCGTCGACTGGGATCCTGTTTTTCTGCAGTTTTCGCGCAATAGCGACATCGGAGAGAGTCCTGCTCACCGTGCGCACTTGGAGCGGCACGACCTCTGACGTGCGCGCGACGTAAGAGGGCGAGCCATATGGAGCTATCCCGACGAACTAATTGACTCATCGTCAGAAGCATCCGCACGAATTCATTATGACAATTTGGAACGCAATCGACCGAGCGGAGTTACACCGCCGCTTCTTATGTTGTGTTGCGAGGCCGAGCGAAGGAAGCCCATGCGTCGCGTTCGACTTGTGATAGCAGATCGACGTCCCATTGTTCTGCAGGGTTTTGCATCGCTGCTCGGAGCGCAGCCCGATTTCGAAGTGGTTGCGTGCTGTCTTGATGGAGCTAGTTGCCTTGCGGCCATTCGCCGTTTGACGCCCGATGTGGTGTTACTGGAGGACGGATTCACCGATGTAACCGCCTCCGACATTCTCGCCGTCGTGGATGACGAAGCCCTTTCCTCCCGGCTGGTGTTCTTCACTGCTACTGTCGCCTGCGGCGATCTTGCTAGGGCACTGGCGACCGGTGCTTGCGGCGCGATTTCGATGAACGCCCAACCAGAAGCGCTTGTCCAGTCCCTGAGGCTGGAAAAACCAGGGTCAGACCTGGCGAGGGTCGGTCACGAAGCTAATGGAATCGCATCGTTCGGCAATAACGTTCTGGCGGTTTTGACCGTCAACGAGCGGACGATCATGGATCTCGTCGCCGAAGGTTTGTCGGACAGTGAAATTGCTCGGGTCCTCGGTGTCTCTCTGGAGATCGTCAGGATTCACATCGACCACGCGCGACAGAAGCTCGGAATCCACAGCCGGACGGAGCTCGCCGCGCTGGCACTGTCGCGCCGTTATGGCGCGATGAGTATCCTGGCAGCTGCGATCCTGGCAGCGTTGGACGATTCGCCCGGTCACGCCGCAACCGAAAGTTTCACGGTCATGGCCGCAAACGGCTGCGCGGAAGTCGTCACCATTAAAATCAGCCGCAAGGAAGCAGTATCAGGTGGCACCCCGGCCAGAGGCGCGAGTAAGGACCGCGCCGGCGCCGCAACCGCGACGTCATCGCCGACCGGCAAACTCGTCGACCCTGTGGCCGAGATTGCCGCGAGCCAATTTGTGCAGGCAGCACTGAACGCGCCGAGGCCGGGTTCGAGCAGCTACAGCATCTTCATGGTTGCAGCTTTCGCCGCCTTGATCTACGAGCTCGATGGTGCCAACCACGCCGTGCAAGCGTTCGATTTCGGCGATGACATCGTCACTTCATCTACCGCAAGCGACGCCAACGGACCGGCATCCGTACTTCCCGGCTTCGCGAATTTCGGCGGCACAGCCGTGTACGATGGGGCGTTCGCATTCAAGTTCGCCCAAGGCGATACAATCGCCACAGACGGTAGCGAGCTTTATGTCGGCAATGCCCATGCGGAGGATGGCGGCAGTGACCGAGAAACTCCTATTCCCCCAGGCTCCGGGACCGTTGATGTTGTTGCGGCGGCCGCGAACGAAGCCGCGCAGCGTGACCCAACGCAGACAGGCCGGGATAACGGGTCAAATCAGGGTCGATCGCAATCCGATTTGCGCGCTTCCGACAACAGCTCCGAAGCCGCTAAGCGGGAGGCCCCGGGAGACGATTTAAATCACGATCAATCGCAGAAGACCCTACATAAGTTCGACCACAGCTCCGGCGCTGCCAAGGGGCACGCCAAGGATGAGGCCGCGGGAGACGGTTTAAATCACGGTCAATCGCAGAAAGCCTTGCATGAGTCCGACAACGGCTCCGGAGCTGCCAAGGGGCACGCCAAGCATGAGGCCTCGGAACACGGTTCAAATCATGGTCAATCTCAGAAGTCACCCCAAGAGTCCGACAACGGCTCCGTGGCCGCCAAGGGGCATGCCAAGCATGAGTCCCCGGGAGACGGTTCAAATCACGGTCAATCGCAGAAGGCACTGCATGAGTCCGACAACGGCTCCATGGCCGCCAAGGGGCATGCCAAGCATGAGACCCTGGGAGAAGATTCGAATCGCGGACAAGCGCACGGCGATTTGCAGACTTTTGGAGACGGTTCCGCGGCCGGCAAGCAACACGCGCAGCATCCACAGGCAGCTGATCTAGATACTGGCAAACCGGAGCAGGATATACCAATGGCGTCCGTAAATTCTGCCAACGACGCACATTCGGCATTGAAGATTAAGACTGAAGGAAAGGGCGGGCCTTCTTCCGACAACGCAGATCAGGCCAAATCAGCGGTTGGCACCGACCTTGGCGATTCCTTTCATTTTAAGAGTGGCGCCGACAATACGTCTTCAGGCATGTATGACCTTCAGCAGCTGAGCCACGGAAATGGAAAAGCCTATGGAGATGGTCAGCATGCTGTTGCGCACGAGGGGCCGGAGCCAGTCCAGGATGCTGACGGGATTGATATTTCAGATGCGCACCACGATCACTCATGGCACGCCGATCTCCATGCGACTCACGATTTGATTGTGTAGCAATTTACTGATCGAATGGCCGGGCCGCGCTTTTTGTGTATTGCGTAACCGGCTGCCCTGGTCTACCCCCTTGAACCCCTGCAGCCGGGGCCGTTTTCTTCGCCTGTGTGTTGTGTCGGAGTACCCTAGACGTCCCGCCTCAGGTCTCTAGCCCGGTGGAGGCCGCCGTGAACGAGCGAATGTTCATCGTGCTAATTATCCTGCTGGGGATGATTGCACCGGCATTGATGGTCCTCGCACTGCTCGATCGCTGACGCGCCGCGACGGCCCCAATCGTCCGGGAGGCCTGGGACAGGAGCCGGGACGCCGGGGCCGCGAGCGCGCGGCTTGTCACGCGCACTGGCACCACCCTCTGCTTTCGGTGCGTCCGCGCGCTCTCAAATGATACCTTGCCACATTAAATTTTGGGGTAGCCCGCCCAACACGTCTTCAATAGGAACGCTGGCGCTCGACAGCATTTGAATCACGCTTCGCGCCGGTCCAATTCGTCCCGGAGCGCTTTGCACATCGTGAACTGCGCGGCTCCAGCATGCTCGCGACCCTACCGCTGGAGCCGCCTTTTCGGCGCGGTGAGGCCTTTCCCATGCATGCACTCGTCACAATCTTCGTTCACTTTAGGCAGATCGCGACCTGACCGGGGCCCATGTGAATAATCCAAACAACAACCCCAATTGCGACAGCGACAAGTGCCGCTACTCCGCGGGAGAGGTCCGGAGCTACCCCAACAGCCATCCTCCGCTGACCCTGTGCAGAACGTGCCGGGCTCACGAGAGTGCGCGTAGGAGATACAAGACTGGCCTGCGAGTGCTGACTTGGGCACAGGGCGACAGAACTATCAGCGCTCTGTCCTCATATACGGACTGAACTCAGACGTCCGCTGCAAATCCGGAGCGGCATTCAAGGAGAGTGATGTTTCACCTCGCGGGTGCCGGGGTCCTGTGGCGAATTTCCAAAGACGCTCCAGATAACAATCGAAACGGCGACGAGGAGCAAAAGGTCACGGACCATGGTATCCTCCCTTTCGCTGATCAATGGGGCAA
>NZ_SPVJ01000073.1:0-22325 GCF_004634465.1 Bradyrhizobium sp. MOS001 | reverse complement strand
CGCCTGTCGCCGTTGCGGTGACGTGCTGCCGCGCTCGACGGGTGATGAGGCGACGCCGCGCTAAGGGTTCTCCTCGCTGTGTTCTTCGAGCAGCTTCCGCGTAGCCTTGATGCGGGCGGAGACGTTCTGAAGCGTTGCGTCCGAACTGATACCTTGCGAATGCAGGAGCATCCACAGCGCTTCGGCAAGGATGACTTGATTTTCTAGAATGGCGCGTTGGATTTTATCCATCATCAGCCATGCTCCGTTGGTTGCCCTCCGCGATCGATCGCCTGTCCGCGCCCGGTTGGTTCGCTTTAAGTCAGTCGCTCTGACGATAGCGATTAGGCCGAAACGGAATGTCGTCGATGTACGGTCGCACAACCCGCTTGGTCTTGAGCATGTCGCGCCAGGCATAGGCATAAATCGCGATCAAGACAGAAACGAAGGACGTCCACAACAGGATGATCCACTTCATTTGCGTTCTCCTCTCGATGTAGGCGAGCAGATAGGATCCATGGGATCGGAACCCAGTTTGGAGGTGCTTGCGTTAGATCAACGCTTGGGCTGATTGTGGCGTGGCCCACGCGACGTGACGCGCGCGCCAACGCCGTGTTCTCGGCACCCATGCGCCGCCGCGTCGAGATGACGTTGGCGGGGAGCATCGAGAGAAGGCGGACCCTCCCCAGGTCGTTAGGGTCCTTCCGATAAGGGGTATTGGTGCCGGGACCGCGTGACCGCGCCCCTTCAGCATATTTGCGTTTTTCGTTTTTCGATGTTTGTTTGCCGCATCTGCTTTTCAAAGGCTCGCGAGATGCGGCGCACTGATCTGTTCGAAGCCACGATGCAGGGATGGGCGCGCCTCAACCCGCAGCAGCGCCAGCGGTTTTTCCAAGCGGGCCTGAAGGCGGCGCTGCGGCTTGAGCGGCAGGAATTCCGCGCTTGGCTCATGCGGCGGCTGATCGAACCCCCGCTCGCCGCGCCGGTCGATCCGGCCAGCTTCGCAATTTCGAAGACCGACATTGCGCTGCTCATGAAGTCGGCGCGCCCCAAAAAACCCTTCCGCAACGCAATCTGGATAACACCCGGGTTAGATACGATCGAGACGTGGGGTTCTGCGGTCCCCCCACAAACTCACCCGCCTCAGAGGACCCCAACGGCGAACCGGTCCAAATTTGGACTTGAGCGCGCACCCATCCACTCGCACCGACTGTCACGCGCGCTTCGCGGTCCGCTTGATGTTGACGCTCAACGTCCAGTCTCGCGCCGTGTCGATGCAGGAGCAGTTCGCGCACAGCAGGAGAACGCCCTTGCCCTCACCGCGAACAACAGCGAGATGCGACTTGGTCGATGACTGAGCCTGCTTGCGCAGTCCGTTGCGGCCACGTCGCACAGGTCTGATGTGACGGAAGCACAATGCCCGTTCATCTTCGAAGCCGCACTGCTCGCACCGGCCACCCTTCATCGCGATGGCCTTGGCCTACACCTTGCGGCGATACTCACGACGTTTGCTGATCTTCATCACGCGAGCCGTCATGTGCTGGCGTCCGTCTATCCCAGCCTCGCAGTGTGGTCAGGCTCGACCATGGGTCACCGGCCACAGACGCGGATAATCCGGTTCCCATGCAACTTCGGCCTGACTTCCGGCGCCGCGCTTGCCGCATTATGGCGATGATGACCACGGTCTCGATGTCGCTTGTACCTCAGGACAATGTCCCCCGAGACAATTGTCGTGGCTCGGTCATTGAGCCATGATCGGAGGTACCAGCGCGGTACTAAACTCTAGCCCCGACGGCCCCAGTCATTCTCCTCCGACTGGGGCCGTAGTGCTTTTTGACAAACTAGCGGCGCAAGCATGCTATATCGGATACGCCACCATCGTTCTCAGCGTGGCTGTGGTGGTCGTGGTCCTATTCACCCTTTGGTGAGCATCAGACAAGAGGAAGCCTGATCCTAAACGACGCGCCGCCGTGATCCCGATTTTTCGCCGATAACTGGCCATTGTGCGCTTCCACGATGGTGCGCGCGATGGACAACCCCATACCCATGCCTTCCGCCTTGCTGGTGTAGAACGGCTCGAAGATCTCTTTCAGTTTGTCTTCGGGAATGCCATGGCCGCGATCAGACACGGATAGATCGGCAAACTTTTCGACGCGCGAAGTCCGGATGTTGATGATGCGGTCTTCGATTGGCGTATCCTTCATCGCGTCGATCCCGTTCACGACAAGGTTCAAGATCACCTGTTGAATTTGAATGCGGTCGCCGAGAACCGGAAGCGCATCCGGCGTGATCGCGCTGACTAATTGGAATTTCCGGCCAACCGCCAGCGCTGAAAAAAAACTGATCGTCTCACGCACGACTTCGTTGAGGTCAAATTGCTTCTGCTCAAACGGTGCCTTTTTCAGAATGCTGCGCATTCTCCGGATGACTTCGGTGGCGCGGTTGTCGTCCCTTAGAATGTCATCAAGGATTTCGTTTACTTCGTCGATGTCCGGATTTGGAGACTTCAAGATCGCCTGCGCCGTCTCGGTATTGGTGAGAATAGAGCCGAGCGGCTGGTTGATTTCGTGGGCAATTGACGCGGTCAATTCGCCAGCCGTTGAGAAGCGGTTGACATGCGCCAGTTCCGTCATGCGCTGCCGCGACTGCACTTCGGCAAGTTGACGCCGACGATGTTCGCGCAGCAGACCGGCGATCAGCGCGGTTTGCGATAGAATAATCGTGGCTGTGAGTGCGACTTGCCACCAATACCGTTCCCAGACGGTTGGTTCTCGGAAATAGACGGTGCTGCCGGGCGGCAGATTGCTCTCGGCAATTCCCCACCGCTGCATTTGCCGCCAGTCGAACATAGGCGCGGCCAGTTGAACAAACGTCGGCTTGATGTCGGCAACATTTTCGCCGTCAAGGATGCGGAGCGCGACTTCCGCCGCCTGCTTGCTTTGTCTGGCGACGATCTGCATTGGCCCACCAACGATGCCCTCCCCAAAAAAGGCTTCGTCGTGAAAAAAGATGGGTGCGTTGGCTGTCCGGTAAAACCGGGCGAACGCACTGTTACCCTCATGCGCCACTCCCGCCGCATCGACATTCAACCCAATCCAGAAAATCGCACTGTGTGGCGGAAGGTTGGCCGCATCCTTGAGCATCTCTTCAAAGGAAAGTTCATTGTACCATCGAAATCGCACACGATCCGCGAACCGCGCAGTGGACTTGGCGACCTCGTTGCGCCACCAGGTTTCGCTCGGCGAAGCACCGACAACGATGGCGATGGTCGTTGTTTGAGGCAGGACGTGCAGGATATTTTCAAAGAAAACAGGATCGTCGTTCGTGATCGCCACGACAGTATCGTACTTGGTCAATTTATCGAAGTCCACGCGGCGTCGCTCTACCAGAGTGTACAGCATGGGCGTCGTTGGAAAGAGGTCTTTGCGGTGGGCCTGCACGAAATTGGCCGCAGGCGCGCCGATGGCGATGATCAGATCGGGCGACTGGTCAATATTAAGAGTGCGAAGATACTCGACGAATGGAGCGTCTGATTTGTCGCTGCTTCGCCGGGCATTCAATAGCGAGTGATCTTGAAACTCAATGGATGCCCGTCGGCTTAACTCGGCGCGAAGGGCTTCGGAATAATCAGTCCACGGCCTAAAGCGAAGACCGAATGAATGCAGCATCATTACCCGCTTGGGTTCTGGATCAGCCGCCTGACTTTGGCCCTGCATCGCCAGCAATAATGCGACGGCCAGCACAGCGATGAGGGTCCGCGCGCAAAAAGATCGCCAAGATAGAGCAGCAGTCCAGAAAAGCATTCCCGTCCTACTCCGAAGTCCGCAGTCCGAATACCGTAGCGGCTCGACCAAACGATTAATAGGCAAAACCGGCGCTGTGAGCCGTGCTGCGGCTGCTAGGGATCACAAGGCTCCTGTCCTTTGGACCGCGTGCGGGCCGCGCGGGCCAGGCAAGCCGCTACAGATTGCGTGGATGACGAGACGGGCACAACGGAGGCGGCGACGCGGCCAAGGTCTCACGGCAAGAAGCGGACATTCGGGCTGGCCTTCAGCAGGTCCCCCTTGGGCAAATGAGCGACATCCCAGTTTTACCCCCGAACATGAAAGAGGCCGCCAACTGAGGCGGCTGTCAGGCACAGCGTAATGGCCAAAAGCGACCGCGCGGCGTGCAAAGAGTTCCAAGCCGTCGGAATCGAAACTGATGGTCCATTTGGACGTTGGCACGCCGAGGAAAAAGTACGTCTGTGGCGGGAACCATGAAAATGGAGCAAACGCATGTCGCAGGGAAACTGTGTTTACGTCGTTGATGACGACGTCACGCTATTGCAAAGCTTGGGGCGACTGCTGCGGTCCCTCGGCTATACCAGTTTATTGTTTCCCTCGGCGGAAACTTTCACCAAGCACGACGATTTTGACAAAGCCGCCTGCATCCTGCTGGACATCAATATCGGCGAGGTTTCCGGCATCGAGGTCGCTCACCGTCTCAAGGCGGCAAACGTCTCGGTGCCTATCATCTTCATGACGGGAAACGACCAACCCGTCCTTCGCGAGGCAGCGCATCGATCCGGCTGCCTCGCGTTTCTCACCAAGCCATTCTCCGCTACGGCACTGGCGCAGTACCTACAGCGCGTTCGCCAGCGTCCGGCAGAGGACACATGATCGCGTGAGCCGTGGCCGGTGCGATGGTGAGTGCCAACATACGCCGGATGGCCGTTGATCGTCCGGGGGGTCCCTCCGTGCGTTACTTACTAGATTGAGGACGTTGGCCTATGATCTTTGGCCGCCTCATGCTTTCCCGTCTAAGCTCGCTTTCAAAATGATCAGCCCAACCTTACTCAGGCGCGTGCGGATGGTTGTGGATGCAGCCGTCGTGACGGCCGTCTGTGGCTCGTCCTCGATCAGTTCGTTCGCGAGGAGTTTCCAGAGCACGCGCGGCGAGACGCCATTGCGCTCGCTCTTCCAAGCGCTGCCGTTCGGCCCATAAGTGCGAAACACTTTCTGGTCATTGGTCGCGATCATCGCGCGACGAACCGCAGGCGTGAGCTTGAATCTCTTGTGCTCTGACTGCCCCATCAGGCAAGCAAGAAAGGAGATGCCAGTTAGTTTGTGTTGATTCAAATCAAACGACCGCTTGGGGTCAAGATCGGACGACCCGGCCTTGCGGCGGATGTCTGCTTTGCCCCGGTGAGCGACGTAATGGCATGACTGTCTAGGTGATGACACGCTGGCGCGGACTGTCGCGCCCCCGGCCGGATTTCCTCCACCAGTGCCGCCGGTCGTCAACCATCAGCATCTTTGCAATTCTCGATTTTTGAGTTTCATTTGCTGAATTCTCGTTTTTGAAAGGCCGCGAGATGCCGCGTGATCTGTTCGAGGCAACGATGCGGGGCTGGGCGCGGCTCAACCCATCCCAGCGCGAACGGTTTTTCCAAGCGGGCTTGCGGGCGGCGCTGCGCCTTGAGCGGCAGCAATTCCGCGAAATGGCTCATGCGGCGGCTGATCGAGCCCCGCTCGCCGCGCCGGTCGATCCGAACAGCTTCGCAATTTCGAAGTACGACATTGCGGTTCTCATGAGGTCAGCGCGCGAAACACCGGGCAAATCGTCTCCGAAACGCAACTCGGAAAACCAAAAATGCTAATGTCTTCAAATGCTGCCGTCGCGCGATCCCCCCACATACACACGCCCCTCAGAGGACCCCAGTGCTGAATTGCGCGAATGCGGGACCCAAACGCAACGGAGGCCAGCCGCTGGGGTACACAGCCTGTAACTCCGGTCTGGGCAAGGTTGCCGGCAGCATCGCCGGGTCATTGTCATCACGTCAGGCGACGGGACGGCAGTCAGCGAGGCATCGGGTTGGCACAAACTGCATAGTCGCGTTCGGACTGACAGATCAGCCATGCCCCAAATGAGCGTTAAACGATACTTACACACTTTGAATTGCCCGGTACCCTCTTTGCAACGAAAGGGGACCGGTGCAGGGGCTTGTGCATATTGTTGACGACGATCCGTCCTTTCTGACGGCGATGGAGCGTCATTTGAAGCACGCCGGTTATGAGGTCGCGGTCTATGCGTCAGCACAGGCGTTGCTGGACCGACTGCCGAGCGACAGTGTTCCGAGCTGCATCCTCCTCGACGTACGGATACCTGGCATCGACGGTCCAGCACTGCAAAAGCGATTAAACGAACTCGGTTCGACGCTGCCGATCATATTCGTCAGCGGTCATGTCGATATTCCGCTCACGGTGCGCCCTAAAGGAGGGCGCGGAGGATTTCCTGACAAAGCCGGTAACGTCCGACGGCCTTCTTACTGCAATTGAACGGGCGTTCGCACGCCACCGAGGCTTCCGCGAGCAACAGTCCAGGCCGGATGTTGTTCGCGCCCTCATCGCCAAACTAACGCCGAGGGAGCGGCAAGTATTTGAACTCATCGTTGCCGGTAAGACCAATAAGCAGATCGGCAGCATCTTGGGTACGACCGAACGCACCATCAAGGCCCACCGCCAGCAGGTCATGGAGAAAATGCAGGTTCGGACCTTGGCTGAACTTGTGGCGGTTGCTGAACGAGTCGGTGTCATTGGCGATAAGCCTAATAGCGGACCTATGGCCTAGGCCAATTCTCAACCATTTTTCAAGTTATTGGCCTATGGGACACTTGTGTCAGACTCCCGAATGCCTATTGGTTCTCGTCATCACTGGGTCGCCAGCGGCTACCATCGGTGACTGAGAGAGCCGGTGCGCTCCCGCTTGTCATCGGAGCGCAATCCAATGGGTAGAAGCGACCCTGTTTTGGTGGTCGATGACGATCCCGGAATGCTGCGAGCCCTCAATCGGCTGCTATGCCAGCATGGCTTCAAACCAATCCTCTTCTCGTCTGCCGAAGAGCTGGAGCAGCACGCCGACATCGCCAACGCACTCTGCATCATCTTGGACATCAACCTCAACGGGGGGGCGGGGATCGACCTCCGGCATCAACTCAAAGCCAACGGCGTTGCGGTCCCCGTCATTTTCATCACCGGCAATGAGATTCCTTCCGTTCGCGAGGCCGCACTGCGGTCCGGATGCGTCGCATTTCTAACTAAGCCGTTCTCAGCGCACGAGCTGATCGAGCCGCTCAAACAGGCTGCGGCAGGCCACTAACCCATTCACTGAGCGCGCCTGGGCTTGCTCCCGTTCCCTTGATCTAGGTCAACGAGACTGAACTTTCGTCCTGAATTGTACAAAGGTGCAGCGCTGCGGTCAGCGCCAGGCCTTAGGAACATCGATGAAGACGCCCGTAAGCGAGCTGCGCCGTTTGCGCGGAGAACGCATTGACTGGCTGCTCTCGGTGCTCACGGGAGTGCTGGCATTACTGATTTTTGTCTTCGCCCCGCTACAAGCAATGGGCATTACCGCCTTTCACCTGTTTGCGGATGGCCTGTTGCTAGCGATCATCGTCAGCATGGTGATCATCTCCAACAATCCGACTGCTCTCGTTCTGATGTCGCTCGCGCTCGTTTTCAACGTCGCCGTATTCTTCCTGCGCATTTACTACCCAGTACCGTACCACCTTCACATTTTGGCCGGCGCATGGCTGGTCATCGCCTGCACGTTAGGTGTTGTCGTGCTTCAGGCCGTATTCAGGCGAGGTCTCGTTACATATCACCGAATTATCGGAGCGATCCTTCTGTACCTTTTAATTGCGGTGGCCTTTGCAACGCTGTTCCTGTTTGTAGGGCTGGCGGCTCCCGACGCAATCAAGGGAATAGCTTTCGAGGACGATCATTCGGTCGCCGCATCGCTTTTTTACATGAGCTTTGTCACACTTACATCAACCGGGTATGGAGACATCGTTCCGGTACATCCCTTGGCACGAAGTCTCTGCAACATCGAGAGCGTGATCGGTCAGCTTTATCCGGCGACCCTTCTGGCGAGGCTCGTTACCCTCGAGCTCAGCAGCACCGGCTCGGCGCGTAAGCCCACCCCTACCGCCTGAGCCGCAGGAGCTGCACCGACACGTGTGCGCTGCACTCGCGTCCTGTGAGGTTCCCCGCGTCGCTAGGCAAACACTCGGTTGATCTATGTCAACGCCGGCGCTCCTTTGGCGGACACGCTGCGTGCAGCCGCACCGGAGATGGCGTCCGTGCATCTGTTGCGCAGGCACGAAAAAGGAAGACCCGCACCATGCATTCCAAGAAGCGTCTTTCGATCAAGTCAGCGACTGTTAGCGGGATTGCTGCTAGCGCCCTCCTGGGCCTTGCCGGTCTCACGCTCAATCCAGCGCCCGCCAGTGCAGTGGTCTACTGTCAATACACTGAGTACCCAGCTGGTTGTGTTGCCCGGGCGGGCGTCGTACTCAGGCCTCGCCCGGTGGCGCGCGCTGCGGTCCGTCACAACGCTGGTGGCAATATGAATGGTGGAGTCAATCGCGTGGGGGCGAGGCGGTAAAGGTCTTGCCTGTGGACGCTTGGTCACCCAGGCCGGCGCTCTTGTTCCCATAGTCCCGACTCTGCACCAAACGACACGCGTATCGGCAGCCAGATCAGTGTTTGAGGCTATCCGCCAAGCTGGTTGCCGGCCCATTTGCGGAAATCGCGTGACTCAGAACGCACCTCGCGCCCCTTTGGCTTAGGTGCGGACATCAAGTTGCAGCAGAATTGCGGTCGAACAATTCAGCGGTTGCGCAGCAGCGTCGCCTTGTTGGCGGGGCGCGTCGCTGCATCAATGCGTTACCACGATAAAATCCGTATCTTTTCCCGTCTCGTGGCTAATTCCGTAGTCGGAAACAATCAACGAAGAGGCCGGCGTCAGGAGTTCAGAGATCTTCTCAACCGTATCCTGTGGCATTTCGATGCGGTTGAGCGCAGCGTTGGCTTTGTCGGGTAACGGTCCCGACACGGGTTGCTTCGCGGGCGCTTCTCGCCCTTTTGTGGCAGCCTCGGATCTACGGGGCAATTCCTCTGGAATCGACACGACGCTCCAGCGCATAGCCGTTCCCTCCTTCTGGAATTCCATTGCGGTAAACACGTGCGTTCCCAGCGGCTCCTCCGGATTTTCGATCTTGACCGGGACATCAAACAAGGGCGTGAAGCCCTGACGCACGAACAGCTTGCTCAACTTACGACTGACGAAGATGGAGATCGGGACAATCTTTTTAGGCGCGCTTGCGGCGGGAGCCGAGCCCGGCACCTGGAGATTGGCGGCTTCTGGAGTCTCGGCGTTTGACACCAGTGTTCCCTGCGTTGCCGCGGCTGCACCGATGCTCTTGGTTGCGACGGTGGCACTCTGGAGTTCGGACGAACCGGACGCGGCTTTCGGTTGAAATAGATGCGGATTGGTTATCTCGACCGGCTGGACATCACCATGCGCAATGATCACGCGCGTGCCGCGCTTCGTGAGGTGCCAGAGTCGAACGGCGAAATCGTTGTTCAAACGGATGCAGCCGTGTGACGCTGGATGCCCAGGCACGACACCGGCGTGCAACGCTATCCCTGACCAGGTGATGCGTTGCATGTAGGGCATGGGGGCGGCGCTATAAATATTTGAACGGTGCCATCGTTGTTTGCTGATGACGCTGAACACACCGAGGGGCGTCGGATGCCCCTCCATTCCCGTGGACACCGAAGAGCGTGCAATCAGCACCCCGTTGTCAAAAAGCGAGACCCGTTGGTCTGCTATCGAGATGATGATCTGGAGCGGGCCCTTCGGAAGGGGCTCCGGCCGAGCGCTCTTTGGCGTTTCAGAGTTTCTCTGCCGGTGGTGGTGCTTGTGCTTGTACGGAGCGTATTGGCTTCGCCAGAACGTGTGTTGGGGTCCAAACAGAAATTGAGCGTGTGCGATCCCCGGAGGGAGCATGGAAATGGCGAATACAGCAGTTGCTATCGTGCGCCGCATTGCTGGTAATTTCTTAACGAGCATCGCCCGGTCCCAATAGGCGCAATTCCTCTTTTCGAGACGATGCGCGAAGCCGACGCCTGATGCGTCATCCTGACAGCGCATCAAGCCTCTCCTCCAAATCTGGTCGCAGTGGGTCGAAAATGGGACCGTACTCACGATTACAGTGCGAGTTGCCGTTGAGGCGGGCACAATGGCTTGCGGTCGACGCGTTGCAATCGGGCAACATGCTTTGGAAATATCGACGAGCGGCCGTTTCCGCCATTGCGCAACGCACATTGATCCCAAGAATGAGGCTCTTCGCATGCTTGGCTTTTCTACACGGTTCCGGCGGAGCCTATGGAGGCGACAGCATCATGAACCCGCGGCGATTTACGATAGTGGCGCCGACCTTTTGCGGAACGGTCGTTCTCGCGGGGTGGATCACTGGCTGGCTGGCTGGCTTCGGTTCGGCCGGCACCGAGAACACCCGCGCAGTGCCAATCGAGGACCGCGCAGCATCTTTCGCCGCCAACGCCAGGCTCGCGGATGAACCGCAGGCAATCGCAATGGACAACGCCGTTGTCGCTAACACCGTTGTCGCGAACGCCGCTGTCGCGAACGCCGAAGTGGCGACGGCCGATGAATCCGCGGCAGGGATGACCACCGACACGACGGCGGCATCAGATAAGCCGGACTCGATCGTCGTGGCCGCGTTGCCCGATCCGTCGCAGATGCCGTCGGCCGATTTACCGCCTGTGCAGGAATCGGTGGACCTGGGTCACCGTTATGTCGCCCAACCGGCGCCGACAATGTGCGATGCACCCGGCGGTGCCTCCAGCAAGGGGCCGCAGGATTTCCGGTATCTCATTTGTTATGTCTGGTCCGAACTGCCGCCTGCCGAGAAGCCGGCGGCGATCGTCTTGCGTTCGTTCAAGGACGTCCCGGTCGGAACGCCGGTGGAAGAGATCAAGCGCGCGTCCGACGCTTTCGGTCTGGATTTCACTTTCATGAAGGCGGTGGCCAAGGTCGAGTCCGGTTTCGACCCCAAGCAACGCACCGGGTCGTATATCGGGCTGTTCCAGCTGAGCAAATACGAGTTCAGAAAGTTCGGCTCCGGAGACATTCTTAATCCCCGCGATAATGCCGTTGCGGCAGCCTACAAGGTCATCACCGAAGGCATTCTGTTCGAGTGGGTGACGCACAGGAAGTCGGACTTGAACGATCTTTACTTGATCCATCAGCAGGGCTGGGAAGGCGCCGCGGAGCACCTCAGTCAACCCAATCGCATCGCCTGGAAATCGATGTGCGCCACCAGCGAAGGTAGGGAGAAGGGCGAAAAATGGTGCAGGCGCGCGATCTGGGGCAATACGCTTCCAGCCGTCAAAGAGGCGTGGAAATCGGTAGAGAAGCTGACGTCGGAGGCGTTCGTCGGAATGTGGCGCGAGCGGGTTGCTCATTTCCAATCGAAATACATGGGCACCGCGACCGCCGCCGCCGAACGAGCGCACCAGTAAATTTCCGTTGAGTGGTTGGCAGGAGTTGCCGCACCCGCGGGCCGAGCGGGGCCTCACCGCCGCGGCGGCATGTGGTGCCGCTCATCGCTCAATGGTCGCGCTGACGCACTTTACGTCGTCAACGACGCTCGGATCGTTCCTACTGAGCGCGAACGAGGTGATCGATCCGGTGCCGATGTCTGCTTGTGGCTCCTTTTCAGACCTGCCGACTGCTTCTGAGGATGTCTGCTGTTAGCGGGGATGGGCGGAAGAAACTTTGTTGATGTATCCGACCCGCAACGCGTCGGCAGTCGGCATCCCGAACGCCGCACAGATCCGAGGCTTGCCCGGTGCGAAATCGCGGGCGTTCGAGAAATGATCGAAGCTGCTTCGTCTAAATGGTCCGGCCAAGGGAGCGGGCAACCCAAAGGGGAGGAAATATGCCGGAAAGCATGCTTGTTTTCGCCAAAGCCCCTACGAAGAATGCTCCTAAGTAACACGCTGGTGCAGGCTCGCTTGCGCCGTCCTCGCTCTGATAAGGCTGGGGTGAGATGATGCTAATGGGATCTATTTCGCGCCGTCGGGTGCGTTCGGGTTTCGACCTGCGCCAACGGCGCTCTCCACTTCGGCCGCGAGCACTTGAAGATGGTCAGCCAAGCGAGCGAAAAGCTCGCGCTTCTTGGGGTCCGTAGCAAGGTCCCGGATCAAAGCGCATTCCGCCGCATCCACTCGCAGCTTCTCTAATTGCGTTGTCATGTCCTTCATGGACCGGTCCTCGAATAGCCGGCCTACCAGTTGCAGTGGCGCGAGGAACATTGTAGCCAATTTCGTGAGAAGGCTATTGGTACTTGGGGCGCTATCGAACAGGATGCACTGCAAAAATCCAGGACGCGCCTTTAGAGGGGCAGTTGTGCCTGATCTTCGGACCAATCGATGATCTCGAAGAACATGCCTCGTCGCAGCATTTCGGTTTCTAGATTTGCCGCGTGCGCCTTCCAATCTGATGTTTCACGAACCTTGAAGCGAGGCTGTTCACCGGCAGCCTTCTGAGCGTCGTCCGACGCGAGAGCCCCCCGAATGCTCTCGTACATCATCGTGAGACTGTCGTTCGTGAAAGCTCGATAGTCCGTAAGCGCTGTTTCGGTCCCACCTTCCATTGAAGGCGTCGAGCGAGGAATGATCGATCTCTGATTGGAGATCGGCTTGTGTCTAAGCTTGAACATATGCTTGAGCCCAGGACCTCGGTTCGTCTGGTCGAGGTCATCACGGAGAGCGGCCGACGCCGGCAGTTCTCGGCCGACGACAAGGCGCGGTTCGTCGAGGAGACGCTGGCCCCGGGAGCCGTGGTATCGGAGGTCGCGCGGCGGCACGGATTGTCGCCGCAACAGCTGTTTACGTGGCGCCGGCAAATGCGACAGCCGGTTGCGATCCCTGTGGCTCCCGAGCCGCAGACGTTCGTGCCCGCTGTCGTTACCCCATCGTCCACGCCGCCGGAGCGCTCACCGCGGCAGCGCCGACGCCTCCGGAAGGCGCTCGAGGGCGCCGAGAACAGCAGCATCATCGAGCTCGAGATCAACGGCGTCGCGGTCCGGGTCGGCCGCGGCGCGGATGCCGCGACGATTGCGGCCGTGATCCATGCGCTGAAGACCTGCACGTGATCGGTCCGACGGGCGCGGTGCGGGTGATGGTGGCGACCAGGCCGGTCGACTTCCGCAAGGGTGCCGAAGGGCTCGCGGCCCTGGTGCGTGAGAGCATCCAGGCCGATCCGTTCTCCGGCGCCGTGTATGTGTTCCGCGCCAAGCGCGCCGACCGGGTAAAGCTGATCTATTGGGACGGCACGGGTGTGTGCCTGTTCGCCAAGCGGCTTGAGACCGGTTCGTTCTGCTGGCCCAACGTGCAGGACGGCGTCATTCGCCTGACCGCGGCGCAGCTGTCAGCCTTGCTCGAAGGACTAGACTGGAAGCGCGTCCACGCCGCGCGCGAGCTTGCGCCCGCCCCGGGGCCGAGCGCGCTGCCGCCGATCTTGGGGGCCTAGGGCTCTGTGAGAGATCTAAAAAGCGCGTTGTTAGACAATCACAGGCGGAGTGTTTGGCTATTGCACTTTGTGTCAATAGGAAGAGTTAATGCCTGATTTCACGGACGAAGACGCAGCCGAGTTTTGCTGGGTCCAATGAGCGCGTTACTCCTGTCAAACCGCTGGAACCGCTTATGGTTCGTCTAAGGCAGGTGAGGAGACGGCCCGTTCGGGCGATAGCCCATACGCTCGGCAATGGCGACAAGTTCCGCCAATGACTGGACCTGCATTTTTTCCATCACCTGATGGCGATGTGCCTTAATCGTACGCTCGGTACAGCCTATAGCGTACGCGATTTGCTTGTTGATCTTGCCCTGAACCACAAGCTCGAACACTTGCCGCTCACGCGGCGTTAGTGCCGTGACACGAGCGCGAGCCGCATCCAGCTCCTCCTTTTTGGCGCGCGTGACTTCGTAACGAGCGAACGCGCACTCAATTGCGCGAAGTAGGTCGTCGGAAGATGCGGGCTTGATCAGAAAATCTTCTGCGCCCGCCTTGATGGCCTGTACGGTGGTCTGGATGTCGGGAAAGCCCGTAAAGAATATAATCGGCAACGTCGAACCAAGTTCGTATAATTGCGCCTGGAGCTCAGGACCGCTCACTCCCGGTAGTCGCACATCGAGGAGAATGCAGCCGGGTCTACAGTCGTCCGGTAGTCGATCCAACAACTGCTCAGCCGACGCATAGGTCGCCACTTCGTACCCGGCGAGTTTGAGGCGACGTTCGACTGCTATTCGGAAGGCACTGTCGTCATCCACAACATGCACAAACCCCAACACGTGACTCCCCAAGACTTACGTCAGCCGTGACCTAGAAGAGCGCAGTGACGAGCAGCAGCTCTCGCCCAAGCTCCGCCGCGATGAACCAGCGACCGATCTCATTCCGAGCAGGATATCCCACTACATGGGGAGGTAGGTCTGACGGTTTCTAACAGGAGAGCTGCGATTCTAGCACCGTGATTGTACGGGTCATGTCGGGCGGCGCATGAAGGCACGCTTTGCCCGCATGAAGGGAGAGGAAAAATTCTCGAATGCGCTATGTTTTAGAACGCTGCTTTCGATGGGCGAATTTGGAAACGAGTGCAGCTAGACTTGTGCCACGATCTAGAGAGTAACCTCGTGACCGCCAACGATGGGGGTACAAGGCGCTCGGTTCCGCATCGAGCGTACGTGCTGAGCCTAGGCTCGTGACAGACGCGCAGCTCGCCTTCGCGAAAGCCGCCAACGAAATGATCGGATACGTCCGATGGCGGAAAGCGCGCGCCTCTTTGCCAAAGTTGGCTTGCATGAACTCCAACGTCTGAGTTCGCATGTCGGGCCAGTGTAGACACTAAGCGAGCTCATCTTCGCGCGGGTTGCCGGTCCGATGCGGAGAAGTTTGCCGACGGGCAGCGACCGCCGGTCCACCACCGCTTGAACGACTTAAGTCAAGCGGCTGTCCGGTCCTCTGAAAGGATCGTGGTGCACTTCATTTGAGAACGAGACGATCAATAGTTCGAGCTTCGATTGCTCTTCACTCAAGCGCCTTTCGACAAACTGGCGCTCGACCTCTGTCACGCTAGTCTGCAATAAGTGGCGATAGCGTTGAATATTGTTGCGGTGTGCACGCGCCAACTGGTCGTCAATCATCATCGCCTTCCTTGACGCTACTGTCTCATTTCCTTTTTGCTTCATGGGTGAGGTGCCCCGAGGCAACATTCCTAGTCGTCGCTGGAGCAGAATATTTTTCCTCCCAACGCCGAAATTCCCCTTGGCCGGGGCTTTAAATCCTGGCCCTCCAATTCTTGCGCACTTAGATGACAGAAACAAGAAACGTTCGAAGGAACGTTCCCCGAACTTTTTTGCGATCTGTGAACCATTTCACAATCGCATCTGGTGCCGGCTCAATGTCGGCTGTCGTCGGTCAACCGGTGTCGAGCCGCACTTGTCTTGACCGCTGCTTCTGACCCTAGATATTTTAAGATGCAGCAAGCGCTTGGGATGGTTAACCCGCAAAAAAGCCCCGGCGAACCGGGGCTTTGGCCTGCGCGACTGGTGTGATCAGTATCTCGCCGCGATCGGGGCACCGTATCCACCGAAGCGATAGTTCAGCCGAAGCGTGACCATATCCACATCTTGGCTGACGCCGCTCCCGGTCAGGGTGAACCCTCCGGGAGTAACCACGCCTGCGAAGCCGGAATTATCACGCCCCATCCAGAGGTGGTCGTATTCGATACCGAGCGACCAGTTGGGCGTGAAGCCGTATTCCCAGCCGACGCCCAGGGCGCCGCCCCAGCGCGTGTGGCCTGCCGAGGCCAAGCCGACACCGGTGATGTTGTTGAAGATATCGAAGCGATTGCGCGTCACGGCGGCGCCGCCCTTCACGTAGAATAGGGAGGCGTTCCACGCCCAACCGAGTTGCGCCGTCAACAACCCGATGCCGTCGATCTTGCCTGTGGTCGAGATCAATGGATCGATTAGACTGACGCGCGTGTTCTTGATGTTGGCCCAATCTCCCTGCGCTTCGAGGCCGAGCACAAACTGGTTGGTTTGCCAGCGGTACCCGATCTGTCCGCCCGCGAGGCCCCCGGAGCGATCGGCGCAACCACCTGCGACTGTTCCTGCGGGCGTCACGAAATCCACACAACCGTGGCTTTGCCCCCAACCGCCGTTAGCACCGATGTAGAAACCGGTCCAATCATAGATCGGCGCGACCACCGGGGGCGGGGCCTTGACGTAAGGTTTAGCAGCCAGATCAGCCGCTGACGCGGGTGCCGCCATGCTCACTGCCAGCAAGCCCACACCACTCAACAAGATCTTCTTCATTCTTTTCGCTCCATCCACGTTTCACCCGAACGAGCCGGCTGCGGGGTTCCGTCTTGGATTTGCGCACAGCGCGGGTCCGTTTCGGAGACGCCCCCTCGCGCTGGCGTGGGTAAAGGCTCGTGCCGTTGCCAGCGTCCATCGTCGGCGAGCGCATGCCTCAAGGTTGATTTAGATCAATAATCACACTCCGGAATATGGACCAGTTGCAAAAGGGCGGGAGACCGGGAGTTTGAGATATGGGTGAACGTTCGGAATCGATGGTCAGCCGTCGAGGCGCTCTTGCTCTTTGTGGATACGCAGCCGTGTTCGGGCTCGTGGCCTCGCCTGCAATTCTGGTGGTGTCAGATGCTGGCGCTCAGACCTCAACCGCACCGACCACGCCCGCAGCGCCTTCCACTGAGACACCGCAGTCGGGTACGGAGCGGCGTCAGGAACGACGCACGGGGCGCACCGAACGGCGTCAGGATCGACGGACAGGGCGAACAGAACGGCGTCAGGCGCGACGGACGGGGCGCACGGAGCGGCGCGAAGAGCGGCATGACGGTGCTGCCGAAGAGAAAAAGTAGCCGCGCGTCCACCAGCACGTCCCAAGAAACCAATTAGGAGCAAGAACATGAAAAATTCAACGGTGCTCGGCGCGGCCCTCGGTGCAGCGATGTTGTGCTTGGCGCCCGTGTCGTTTCACTGGTCACCAGAAGGGACTGTCGTTATCTCCGTCGACAAAGCTGACGCTCGTGTCGGTCGTCCGCTCACACCTGGCAGCGTTGCGGGGGTTAATAGGCGAGTGCATAGACGCGCGTATCGGCGCGGGTACTATGGAGCTGCTGTAGGTGCGGCTGCCGTCGGAGCAGCGGCCACGGGAGCGTACTATCACCGCCGGCAATGCGGTTACTATCCATACCCCCCGTGCTATTGAGAGCGACGTCGCCTCCAGCGTTGACCTACGTCAACATCACCTAGTCTCCTTACCGCTCACAAACGCTTGGCCGCCCGGTGCATCTCCATCGGTTCGCGGCGAAAGGGAGGATCACCATGCATCGGACAAAGAGTCTCTCGATCAAGTCGGCGACAGTTGCCGGGATTGCCGCCAGCTTCCTGTTGGGGTTGGCGGGTCTCACGCTCAATCCAACGCCAGCCAAGGCGGTCGTGTATTGCCAGTACGTTGAATATCCGGTCGGGTGCGTTGCGAGGGCTGGCGTCGTGCTCAGGCCTCGTCCCGTGGCGCGCGCTGCGGTCCGTCATAACGTCGGCGGCAACGCAAATGGCGGCGTCAATCGCGTGGGAGTGCGGCGGTAAGGCACTGTTGGTCAGTGCCGCATTGTCGAAAAATGCAACCGCCTCAATTGCGGCAAGGGACTCAGCTATTGATTCGCTCGGTAATCCAGCGTTCGTCGGCTTGTCCAGCAGTCCCTTAGAACTCACACCTGGATCGGCCAACGATAGGGGTGCAAGGGTGCTTGGTCCCCCATCCGGGCGCCCTTGTGCTGAGGCCTAAGCCCCGCGCCAGACGCGCAACACGCCCTCGCGAAAGCCGCCGACGAAATGATCAGACGTATCCGCTGGCAGAATTTGGCTGAGATCATCGAACGAGCCGCTCACCATAGTAGTAAGCTCATGCGCCGAAGCATGCTCCGCCCAGCGGCGTCCCAATTCCAATCCGCGTTGCCGCTCAGCCTCTGCGTCCATCGTCTTAGCTACCCCACGTGTTAACCGGCCCCGGCGAAGTTGCTGACCGCGCCGGGGCCTTCTACGTTCTCGCCAATCTAAGAAAGCTTGGGGGCTGGAAAGATGGGCAAGGCCTGCCCCAGACAAGCAGAACCTGGGTGTTTGGCTAGTGCCCTTTGTGCCAATGCGACCGCAGGTATTGAGGTAGTTGGGGGCAAGAAGCTAAATGGAAAAATGTCAGTCACGATGCGGAGGGCCGGCATCCGTCAGTTCTATTGGCTGCCTCCAAGCGCACGCCCCAGTCGTTCCAGTTCAAGCGTGACGCAGAATAGCGCGAACAACGATACGACGAGTTGCAGTCCCCGGCGGAACATGAGCCAAAGATCGGCGCCCTGATTGATCTCCGGCAAATGTCTGAAGAACACGACACCGAATAGCGAGCCGCCGAAAATAAAGGCGAGACGCCCCAGAAACAGAAACAGGTGACTCAGGATCGGATTCGAGCGCGGAGGTGGGAGCGGAACGCGTCGCAGGCGATACCAATAGGCGACCTGCATCGCAATGATAATGACGGGCCTAGCAAGGTTATCGGACCGTTCGAACGGCAACTGCTCACCGGGATGGATTATCAAGTGCCTAAATTCGGGCAGGCCGTCCAAGATTATGAAGAGTGCTCCTGTCAGTTGAACCACGAGAAGAACCAAATAAACGGCTCTGGATTTTAGGTTCGTCATCTCGAACACCCGTCAACTCCGCTACGGCCGGCCGCACTTAGCCTGCTTCGAGGGCACTCAGCTTCGTCCTGAACTGGACCTAATCTGGTGGATCGAGGTTTGCCAGCCGCTCTCGGTCGAGAAGTACGATTTCCCGGTGACTACCAGCGGTGAAATCAAGTACGCCCGCTCCATGCAGCCTGGATAGAACACGACACACCGTTTCGAGTGCTAAGCCGAGGTAGTCAGCTATATCGCGACGGTACATGGGGAGTGCCATTGAGTTAGTGGCGGTCAGGCGCTTGTCCATCTCCAGCAAGAACGCGGCAACTCTCTCCGATGACGATTTACGGCCAAGCAGCAGCATATGATTTTCCGCGTGCTCGAGGTTGCTGGTAGTCATACGGAGTAGGTTGCGCGAGACAGCTGGATCGGTTTCGGCGACCATTTCTAGAGTTTGCCGTCTGATCAGGCGAAGCGTCGTCTCGACCACCGCCTGGGTCGTAAATCGATGCGTCCCACTGTTCTCCAGCCCGAAAATATCTCCGG
This sequence comes from Bradyrhizobium sp. MOS001, assembly GCF_004634465.1. Classification (NCBI taxonomy): domain Bacteria; kingdom Pseudomonadati; phylum Pseudomonadota; class Alphaproteobacteria; order Hyphomicrobiales; family Nitrobacteraceae; genus Bradyrhizobium; species Bradyrhizobium sp. MOS001. The sequence goes on along the minus strand of NZ_SPVJ01000073.1, from coordinate 3,193 downwards.
CCAAATGGAATGCGCCAATCTGGCGTCGACCGTCAGAGAGCAGTTTGTAACTGCGCGCCGCTCCCCTGATTACTTGATAGACGTATTCGGCAGGTTCCTTCTCACTGAAAATTGCTTTCCCCTTTTTGTAGATCAATACACTCGAACTGACGCCCGGATTTGATTCGCTCGTGATGCCAAGGTCAGTGAGCGAATTAGGGCAGAGGGACCGCCCCGTAGTATTACGCACAAACATGCGGGCTACTCTTTTATTGATTTTTAGCCAATCGAATACGTCTCGGTGCGCGGAACGATAAGCTCCACCCCAAGGTGGAGTGAAGCATAGTATTTGGCGACTGACGCGATGGTACTGTACCAAGGGACAGTGGAGCATTGTCACTGTTGCCGTCAGCGCGGTTGTGCTCGCTGGCGTCGTGTATCGGTCTGGTGACGGGCCGCCGCATCGTGGGGCACGGCAAAGCCCCATAGCTGCATCGCGGCTTCTCCTGATTGTGTCGGCTTCCTTGCAATGGTGATGATCGTCTCATCGCCATCGGTCACACGACAGTGACACTGATGCGCACAAGGGGACAACGTGCCTACAGCTGAACAATGCCGCGCTTATGCCGCCGAGTACAAACTACGTGCCGCTGATCCGAGGAATTCACCCCGCCGAGCGACCGTGCTGACGAACATCTCACGGAGCTGGGCAGCGCTTGGGAGCCAGCTTGAGAACCTTGCAGAGATCGCGAAGTCGGAAGGCAAGTGAGATCGCCTCCCGTCAAAGTGGGCTGGCCCGTGCGTCCTCATCCGCACTTGGCGGCTATCGCTTCGTGACCCGCTTGTTGAGTGCTTTGCGCATCGCCGTTTCGTCCGCGATGAATTTCGAGACCTGATGCTGCTCGGCCTGGGTCAGCCACCGGGTCAGCTTGTCGGCGATCATGGCCCTCTCGCTGAAGCTTGCGTCCCGAGCCGGGTGGGCCACCGTCCATGCGATTAATGCCAGCTGGCGTTTGGTCGGACGCTGGCGTGATCGCGAGCTTATATTTGTTGACCGTTCTGCGGTCATTGGTCTCCCGAGGGCGTAGACCCTTCTAGTCGCGCAGCTTTTTGCCGAATTCCTCTTACTGTTTCGGTCAAGCTGGCACGAACTGCAGCCCCCTTGGGGCGCGGCCCGTTACGATTACCCATGTGGCGGGAAGTGCTCCTTCGGATCGCAGTCATTGCTGTCGGCATGCTGCCGGTGGCGCTGCTCTCTTTCGCGCTTTTTAGAATGTGATTAACGACGTTCATTGATCTGGCTCAATGGCGCAGCTGCCTATCGAGCGGCCTCCTCATGCGAGGAAGGCGCGTCATGAAATCGCCGTCGGTACTGGATTTACCAATCACTGGTCTGGGCATCAGCCGCGTTTGGTCTCGCGTTGATCGCATCGTTGACGTTGTGAAGCCGAATTGCAACCTCCGGAATAAAGCGTAAGATTCAAGTGATTTGCGAACTCGTGGAGGGCATCGTGGCAGCGCCAGACCTCGTTTTCAAAGTCGCCATTATTGGGCTGAGCGTTCTTTCAGCATCTTTCGCGTATACGCTGGTGCTGGGTCTGTAACGGCGTCCCAGAGGCCGGCCTCGCAGAGGGCAATCTTTGTCCTTCAGAACGGTAACTTTGCGGGTTGCCAGGCCTCGATGTCACGTCCATCGCCGGTCAATGCAGCGCCAAGATAGTCGGCGGCGTTGAACTGGAGGACCCAGCCGTCAGCGCTGGCGTCGACATGCTGGCAGCAGCCATAGTCGCGGTGTAGTTCAGGACGTCGCGGGCGCCGGAGGCGCGCATCTCACCGAAGGTGATCTTTTGAAGGCAGGTTCGTCACGGTTCCCGCTCGCGCTTTTCTTCGACGTCATGAGCGCCATTGGTCGAGGAGCGATAAGGTAGTCGGGAGCTCTTATGCCGATCTGCGCGTTCGTGCGACCCGGCGTTGGATGCCGCGGCGACGCTTGTGCTCTTCTAGACGACGTTGCGGGGGCGGGGGCGGCGAGGCAAACTCGCTGGCCGGCAGATTCTCGATCAGCTCGCCGAGCGTAAGATCTTTAGATACGGTCGTAGGTGGCTGCTCAACCGCCGAGAGCAAGTCCCGGCCCGCGTCCGTGATACGCCACTCGCCTGGCTCGCGCGCGATCAGCTTTTGGCCGAAGATATCGAGGTCTGGTGCCCGCGCAGCCAGAAGCTTCATGCGACCGGTCCACTCGGGTCCGCTGGTGTAGAAAAGAGCCAGGTGTTGCTTGACGACGTCAAGACTGGCCCGGCCATCGGGCTGGCCGGCGAGGATTTTGAGTATCGACATCTGAAAGCTCACGTCCGCCACCAGTACGCGACTACCAAACTATCGGACTAACGTAGCGTGTGCATCGGTCGTGTCTAGCGCCATCTTCTTTATGAACGGAGCGACCGAAACTCGGCGGGGTAAAGTAAAAGCGGGGCCTGATTGCTAGCCATTCTTAGATTTTCCGCAGAGGACTTGCCTCGGTTTTCCTTCTCTTTGTAGCTGACATTGGTCCCTTCGTTGAGGGTATTTCGCTCCGCAGTGAGGGCGTCCGCCAACAATCTGTCGAGCACCCGCCGGTCCTCGGCGTCGGCCTGGTGTGAGCCGCCGGTGATGCCGGCGCGCCTGGCCCGGCGCTGTGCGCCGACAGCCTCGATGAGGCGATCGCCTGGCTCAGAGGACACTGGCGAGGGCCTCGCGCAGCCGAGAAAAAACCCCGGCCTTGGGTTTGGGGCAGGCCGGGGCTTGGAGGTTGTTAAGGCCAGGCCTCGGGCTGAGGCTCGAACGCGCATCGACCATCGATGACCTTGCGGCGCCTTTCAATTGCCCTTATGGACAGGCTTTCCCGCGCCATGCAAATCGCGATCTTGATCCTCAATGAGGCAGATGCTCGGCGTTATCGGCGTCTGCACCGCCTGAGTGGTCCTACCGGCTTTTTCCTAAGCGGGACCGCCGCGTTGTCGAGAGATAAAGAAAAGCCCCGGACGACGCCGGGGCTTAAGTTCGCTGGAGGAAATCAGTAACGCGCTGCGATCGGGGCGCCATAACCGCCGAAGCGGTAATTGAAGCGCAGCGTGATCATGTCCACGTCCTGCGTGATCCGGTCGTTCACAAAGGCGGCAAGTCGCGGATCAGCGACCGTGAACGAATTATTCCGGTGCCCCATGAACAAATGGTC
>NZ_SPVJ01000072.1:0-23116 GCF_004634465.1 Bradyrhizobium sp. MOS001 | reverse complement strand
GGATCGTCAACGGCCATCCAAACAGCAACATCGATGAGCTGCTTCCGTGGGCCTATTGCCGTCACGACCTCAAAGCCGTGGCCTGAGAACGACGCTTACCCCGATTGGCTCGTAGCGGAACATCCAGCCGCCAACCAATACGGCGAACACAGTGGCAAATGAAGGCCAGCGGCGCTGGCCCGTCTGCCATTGCAAAGGCCCTCAAGATAGGCCACGCGTCAGTTTATCGCGCGCTTGCGGAGTGATCGGTTGCGCGCGCGTCCCTGCAACGGAAACTTGGTGCGGCCTCGGGGGAGGGCAAAATCCCATGGAAAGCATGCTACCAGGACTGTCTGTGGATCTCGCCGCGCAGCCGACCTGAACCCGAACCTGCCGAAGACCTTCAACATTGATGTGTTCTCGGGCAGGACTTCCGCCGTCAATTCCTTCAGTCCCGTTTCCCTCGCGATGTCGACGAGGTGCCGCATTAGCATCGAGCCAACGCCGCGCCCCTGCCATGCATCGACCACCATGAAAGCCATCTCGGCCCGGCCGGGCTCGGAGACAATATATCGGCGGCCGCCAACCACAGCCTTCCGGCCTGCTTCCTCCGCGCGCGCAACCAAGGCGATTTGATTCTTAAAATCGACGTCCATGAAGAAGGCGCGCTCCTTGTCGGAGAAATGGCGCTTCATCGCAAAAAATCGGCGCTGCAACGACTGCGGGCTCGCTTGGTCTAGTGCGGCGAGCATGTCGGCCTCGTCCTCCGGCCGAAGCGCGCGAACTTCGACCGGACTGCCGTCGCGCAAGTGCTCTCGTGCACTGGTGACCGACATGCGGACTCCGGTGTCGAGAGGCCGGGCGACGCACTTGCCCGATCCCGCCCAAGGGCCTCCCGGCCGGTCGTGGTCGCTTGATCTGGATCAAGACCTCCGCGCGAGAGGGGGAACTAGCTCACTCACCCGCAACATGCGTGGCCAAGGCTGAAGGCGCGTCCGTGAGAACACTCCGCCAGATCATCTTCGGAGACGAGGTCATCCAGCTTGTGATCCGGCTGGGGTTGCTCGCGGTCCTGATCGTCTGGACACTGCTCCTGATCCGTCCGTTCGTGCCAATCCTGGCCTGGAGTGTCGTGCTCGCCGTCGCGCTTAATCCGGTGTTTCAGCGCCTTGCCAAAATCCTCGGCGACCGGCCGAAACTTGCGGCAGCGATCCTAACCCTTATCAGTCTCGCCGTTGTTATTGGGCCCGCGACGTGGCTCGGCATGGGCGCAGTCGACGGGATCAGGGATCTTGCCGGCCAAATGACCGCCGGCGAGGTGTTGGTTCCGTCGCCACCTCAATCGATCAAGGATTGGCCACTCGTCGGGCCTCGGCTCTTCGATCTCTGGGATCAGGCCTCGACCAATCTGCGTTCGCTTCTGCGCGAAGTGGTGCCGTATCTCAAGCCCTTCGCGACGACCTTGCTCGGATTTGCCGGCAATGCCGGTGTGGGGACCGTGAAGTTCCTGCTGTCCGTGGTCGTGGCTGGCGTCGTGTTTCCATATGGCCCGCAACTCGTGGCCGCGGGTCGTGACTTTCTGTCACAGATCGTGCCCGACCAGAGCGAGCACTTTCTGGACCTCGCGGGTACCACCATCCGTGCGGTCGCGCAGGGTGTGATCGGCGTCGCGATCGTCCAATCCTTGCTCGCCGGCATTGGGTTCAAGCTGGCCGGTATCGCCAGCGCGGGACTACTGGCGTTCGTGGTGCTATTGCTGTCGATCGTGCAGATCGGCGGAACGATCGTCATCCTGCCGGTCATTATCTGGATCTGGACTGACAAGGAATTCCCGATCGCGCTTCTGCTGACGGTGTTTCTCGCGATCGTATCTGTGCTCGACAACATCCTAAAGCCGCTCGTCATGGGGCGAGGCCTGACCACACCCGCGCTCGTCATCCTGATCGGGGTGATCGGGGGAACCCTCGTCCACGGCATCATCGGCCTCTTCATCGGACCGATCATTCTGTCGGTGGCTTGGGAGCTGACGGTTGCCTGGATCCGTACCGAACGCGCTCCGCAGCGGGGAGATGTTGGCTATGGGCCGCCGCGCTCTCTTGATCTGCATCAAGGCGTCTCATCATCCCCTTCGCCGGATAACAATCGCTGACCGACGAAACCAGGAGCATGGCCGAGTCCGCCATGGGAGCACACGATGGCAGTCCAGTTCCTCGGCACCGTCATCAGCGTGATCAACAGTGATCAACATAGAGCTTCTGCCAGTCTCCGAAGGTGATGTCTTTGGCTCCGCGCTGCCCGCGAGGGGCGATCTCGGCGGGCTTCGCCTCAGAGGCCTGCTTTTGCGCCGCGGCGTTCTGGACCGAAGCTGGTCCGGCAATGGCCGCTGCGAACAAAATCAACAGGAAGGTGCGAGCGTGCCCGGGCCATGGCGTTGAAGGGGCGTTGATCATGGTTGCGTCTCCAGGCGCCACCCTCCGTAACTATTTATGCGCGTTGAGGGATTTTTCGACGAGCGGTGACCACATCGGAATTGTGTCGGTCGAGCCGACGAAGAAATGCCCCTCATTGCCGAAGGGCGGCATCAGATGATATCGGCCCTGCCGCCGGCCGCAGTGAAAGCCTCATGCATGCGCTTCAACAACGCCGGGCCAAAGAACGTCTCGATATAGAACCACAGCATGGCACCCGCGAGGTAGGGCCGAAATCCGCGGTCGCTTCGACCAGTCTGTCCGGCGCGCAGTTGTTGTTGGGCTTGCCGTCGACGCGACCGCCGCGACCTGCTGCAAAGGTGATGATCGCTGGAGACGGACATTGTCTTCGGCGAGGGCCGGCAAGCCGAAGGCGGCAAGGAGAACCAAAGCCGTCAAGAGCGGTCGGAAGATTGCGGCCAACTGCGTACGCATCGTCGCCTCCGTCAGCCGGTATAAGTGAGCGCCACGATGATCGGGCCGAGCACAGTCAGGACGACGTTGCCGATGGCGTAGGGCACTGCGACGCCGAGTACTGGGGTCTGACTCTCGGCGACTTCGCAGGCTCCGGTCACCGCAGCATCGACGGTCATGGCGCCGGCCAGCGCCCCGCAGGTGATGACCGGATTCAAGTGCAACACATAGCGCGCAAACAGTGTCGCGACGATCAGCGGCACCAGCGTGACGACCAGGCCCATGCCCACCAGCAACGCCCCGTGCGCCTGTATCGCAGCCCAGGCCGCGGCTCCGTTGCCGAGCCCGATGGCTGCGATGAAGCCACCGAGCCCGAGATCGCTCAGTGTCTGCTGTGCCGCGCGTGGTAACGCTCCGATGTTCGGCCGGCGCGACCGCATCCAGCCGCAGACGAGGCCAGCGATCAGCGCGCCGCCGCCGCTGCCCAAGGTCAGCGGGATGCCGCCGACCCTGAGGCTGACGAGACCCGCGAGGAGGCCCGCGGCGATGCCGGTTGCGAGAAAGGCGATGTCGGCGCGGTCGCCGGAGCGCAGGATCTGCCCGACCTTCGTGGCGGCACGCTCGATGTTGCGAGTGCTGCCGACGAGCGTCATGACGTCCCCGACATAGACGCGGGTGTCCGGGCCCAACGGGACCTCGCGGCCCATCCGGGTCAGCGTGCGGAGATAGACGCCGCGTGCGTCGTTGCCGACGCGTTCAGCGATCTCCTTGATCGATCGGCCATGGAGATGGCGGCTGTCGACGAGGACGTCGATCACATTGCCCGGAATTGCCTTCAGGATTTCGTCGGCATCGATTTCCTTGCCGATGATCGGCTTTGCCACGACGAGGGCAGCGGTTCGCCCGGCGACGACGATGTCGTCGCCGGGTTCGAGGATGCTGTCGAGGCGCGGCTCGATATCGGCTCCCTGCCGCACGATTCGCTCGACGACAGTGCGGCTGCCGATTTCCTCTTCGACGTCCTTGACCGTGCGTCCCGCGGCGGCCGATACCCGGTAGGCGCGCGCCTGGAATTTGCGATAGTGCAGATTTTCACTCTGTGGCGGGTTGCCGCCGGCAAGCTCCGCCTCCAGCTTCGCCGCCTCCGCCTTCAAATCGATCCGCATCAGTTTCGGTGCGACAAACGGCACGTAAAGGAGCGTGAGAATATAGCCGAGGACATAGGTGACGGCGTATCCAGCTGCGATGTTTGCTTCTTGCTGCTTCAAAGCATCACCGGACAAGCCGACTTGCGCGAGCGCTCCGGACGCCGTGCCGATGATGGAAGATTGCGTCAGCCCACCGGCGGCAAGTCCCGAGGCCGTGCCCGGATCGAGCTTGAACGCGAATGCAAATATCAAAACGAGGATGAGACCCGTGCCGCCGAGCACGAGCGCCATGGCGACCTGCGCCAGGGTGCGGATGCTCAAGGAGGCGAAGAATTCGGGGCCGGACCGGTAGCCGATCGTGAACACGAACAGGCTGAACAGAAGCACGCGCAGCAGCGACGGGAATGTAAAGGTTCCGAGCTGACCGATAAGAACGGCCACCACCAGTATGCAGGCTGTCGTTCCGATTGAGAAACCACGAATCTTGGCTCGGCCCAGCACCGTGCCGATGGCGATGGAAAGCAGCAGGAAGATTTCCGGAGCGGTGGAGATCATCCACCTGACGGTATCCATGGCGCATGCCCTCCAGCCATTTGCGCCGAATCTGAATCGTGAAACCCGGCGACGCTTGATCTAGATCAATCCTCGCCGACGGCACGCCTTCGCCTTTTGAGCCGTGCAGGATTCGGGACAGTCGACGTCTCGGACATGAGCACGATGGACATCGTCACTGCTTCGTCGGCGCACCGCGACGATCGGGTACCAGTCGTGTTCTGCTTTGGGTCTACCGGCTTGGTCTGCATGGACGGAGCTTGGTATCGCTGTGATCGCTCCCTTAACCCTGCTGCCTGGCCGCGAAGCCGACCTCAACGAGGCCCGTTTATGAACGCGCCGTCCGATCGCTCGACAGCGTGCTCGGAGAGGGCAACGCGGGGCAACCGTCTGATCCAAAGGAAGGGCATCCGACCGCATCGTCAGCCGGGCGGCCATGACGTGAACCGTTTCATCGCACGCCGGTCGGCCGCCAGCTGCCTCGGACATCAGACGAATCAAGTTCGCCTGACCTACTCACCCTACAAGAGATTCGCGCGCCACGCGGAGTCCGGGGGAAACACCCCGCAGTTATTCGACCTATTCACAGCGTCTTGACTCCGTGCGAATCGATTCGGCCCCCTTTGATGTGATAGCAAAGCTGTTTTGTGATGATGCTGCTGCTGGTCGGAGTGGGCGCGGTGCAAGCCCAGCAGTCGTGCATGCCCTGCTCGCTGCGCACACCCGGCTTGCTGTACGAATGCGTCGATAAGAACGGAAAGCTGCAGCCTGCTGGACCAACGGCAGCGCGGCAGACAAAACACTTCGACCAGTGCATGGCGCGCGGCGGCTCAGGTTACAAGTGTCTCGATGAAGCAGCGAAGGTGAAGTGAAGCAGCGGAGTGTCTGCCGAAGGGCTGATGACTGCTCGATAGAGCTACAATCGCCGCAACTCTGCGGCCGCGCGGACCGTTATCTCAGTTGACGGAGCTTCGGGCGGCCGCCCGAGCCATGGGTGCGCAGCTTGTGTAGATGATCTTGTTTGAGACACCGAACCGAAAATAAACGCGAGCCGGCTTGCCTTCGTAATTTTGATAGTCGATTTGAACGCCGTGGCCCGTCAGGCTCACGTCGTCCAGCGAAAATGAGAGTACTCGCTTCGTTTCGAGCTTAGGTGACCGGTAGGCAGCGATTGCTTCTCGCCCAGTCAGGCTGACGCCTTCGCAGGCGCATTCAAGCACCGCTCGCTCATCATACAGATCGAGCAGCGCGTTGACGTCTCCACGCCGGCAGGCGTCGAGCCAGTCTACAACTGTGGCAACGGGGTCAAAGTCATCCCTCGAAATAGGCATGGAGGTTCCATCATCAGCCGCGCCGCTCCCGGCGCGGGACTTAGATGGACTGTGATGAATGCTGCTTGAACGCACTCCCGCAGAACTACTGATTGAAGCCCGCCTGATCGAAGCTCAGGCGGGGCGATAGATCAGGCCGCAACGTGAAGCCCGATATTGGCGTCCTTTCTCGATGTCCGCCCGCCGACGATCCGCCGCAGCTCGGCCGCGACGCCGTCCAGCACCGCGCGCTTTTCCTTCATCCGCTTGGAGTGATTGTACACTTTGCCGGTGACCGTCGGCACGATCTGCTCGGCCTTCTTGCTCGCGGCGTGGTCGAGGCACTTCGCAATCCATGCGTCGTCGAAGCCGAGGTCGCCGGCCAGGGTCGCTGCCGTCCGGCGCAGGTCATGGGGCGTGAACGGCTTGAGACCGAGCAGCTCGCAGAGGCCAGCGGTTTTGGTTTTGTCCTTGTTCGTCTCGTGCTTGGTGCCGCGCAGGGCGTCGGCCATCACTTTCCGGTGGATCGGCTGGCCCTTGTACATGGGACTCTCGAAGACAAACTGCTGACCATCCGAGGCGAGCGCCTCCTTGATGATCTCGACCGCCAGATCGGATAACGGCTGCTGGATCACCCGCCGCTTCTTGACCCGCTTGAGCGGCACGTCGAAGCGCGGATGCTCGCCGTCGAGGTCAAACAGCTCATCCCGATGCGCGCCGAGCAGTTCCCGCGAGCGCAGCATGGTGACCAGTTCGAACTTGAGTGCGAGCCGGGTCCGGCGGTCGTAGGGAAGGTCGTTGCGGTCCAGTCCTTGCCAGAACGTCTTGATCTCGTCTTCGGAGAGGACCCGGGTGCGGGGATGTTCGGGATCGAGTTTTGGCAGGTTGACGCAGGGGCTGGCGGTCACATAGTCGCGGCCTGCCTCCGCCGCCCAGGTGAACAGGCCCGAGGCCGCCTTGCGCATATGGCGCGCGTTGCTGACCGAGGGCTTGCCGAACTTGCCTGCGACGATGTCGTTCGAGAGTGTGGCGATGTCGTGCTTGGTGACCTCCATGGCCAGCTTCTTGCCGAGGCGTGGGCGGATGAGGCGGTCGAGGTGGCTCGCGGTGTTTTGCCAGCTTTCGAGCCGGGGGCGCATCTCGCCATCGGGCTTCTTGACCAACGTCTTCATCCACGCGATGCGCTCGTCGATGATCTCGGCGACGGTCTTGCCGCGCTTCGCCTTCGCAGCTTTCTGGTCGCGGAAGGTCTCGGCAAGCGCCTCGCCACCCCTGGCCCTGAGGCCGTAGACCTTGCTACGGGTGTCCTCGACCGTGAAGGTCTCAGCATTGTAGACGCCAAGCCAGCCGGTGCGTTGCTTGCCGGTCTCCCGGTCGGTGAACTTGAACGAGAAGGTTGCCACCCCGGGTCGTGGTGATGCTTACGTACAGACCAGGGCACTTACGGTCGTAGAGCTTGGTCCGTTTGGCAACGCGTTTCTCGCACATGCGGTCGGTCAGAATGACGCTGCTGTTGCGGCCCCGCTTGCCGGCGGGGGAGGGGGCAATGCTACTATCCATGTGGTTTCGGCTCCTAAGGCTTGAGACCAAAGGGCTCGGCATTGGGGCTTTCAGTTTGTCGTGCGGACGCTGAAAGGCTTAGGGCCGGGCCCTTATTTTGGTGAAGCCCGCTGAAACAGCCCGCATCAGGCTAGTTGAAAAAGCCTAATTTTAAAGGGTTAGTTTCGGCGTGTTTCACCGAAATGCCAAAGTATAGACGTGTGGTCCTGGCCGTCGTCGCTACGGTCAAGCCTTTGCGGATGCGGCAGTCGCGTCAACCGGCGCGGTGCTGGTGACTTTCGCGAGGACGAGGGAGGCCAGAAGGAATTCGGCTCCCGGGAGAGCACGGCATAAGCCGTCCAACCACTGCGCAGGGAAAATAAATAGGCGCATGAAGTTCTGTAGAGCCGCGTGCAGTTCGCATCCCATTGATCACACGCGCAATATCCCCATAACGTGTCATACGCCTTCATGGGCCTTTACAGACACGATCGCGACACTTCGCGAGAACGGGGACACGAATTACATGGCACGCAAAGTCAGCTTCAGCGCACTGGAAAGCCGCAGTGCGCGGCTGCGATTGAAGATCCGCCGCAGGCCCTACAGCGGTCCGTCGCTCGCGCGCGGGATCGCGCTGATGTACAGGCGCAACAAGACCAACGGCACATGGGTGCTTAAGGTCAGCGACGGCCATGGGGCTTACTGGACCAAGGGCTTCGCGCTGGCCGACGATTTCGAGGATGCGGACGCCAAGAACGTGTTGACGTTCCACGAGGCGCAGGATGCGGCGAAGAAGCTAGCGCGCAGCGATGAGGGCAGCGCCAGCAATGCACCGATCACTGTTGACGGTGCGCTTAAGGACTACAAGCGCGATCTTGAGGCCCGCGGAGCCAATCCTTACAACGCAGAGCATCCGCGCCTGCATCTCACGCCCGCGCTGTTGTCGAAGCCGGTGGCGCTGCTCGCAGCGACCGAACTGAAGAAGTGGCGCGACGGCCTGCTAGGCACGATGGCGCCGGCCACAATCAATCGGCTCTGCCGATGCGTGTGCGCTGCGCTGGAGGTAGCGGCGCAGCATGATCAGCGAGTCAAGAACCGCGACGTATGGGAAGTTGGTCTCGCTAATCTGCCTGACGCGCAGGAGGCGAGAAACGTGATCCTGCCAGACGACAAGGTGCGCGAATTCATCGCCGCCGCTTACGGACTCGATCATCAATTCGGGCTGCTGACCGACACGCTGGCGAACACTGGCGCGCGCCCCAGTCAGGCGGTCCGGCTTCGCGTCGAGGATCTGCAAGATCATCCGGTGCGGCCGAAATTGATGATGCCGAAGTCTGCCAAGGGCGGCGGCAGAAATCGCAGTGCGAAAAAGGCCGAGCGCTACAGCGTGCCGATTACGGTGCGATTGGCTGTACAGCTCAAGCTGGCGGCTAAAGGTCGTGCCGTCGATGCTCGGCTGCTGTTGCAAAGCAACGGCAGTCCCTGGAATAACAATCCGCGCGAGAACTATCATCGCCAAGTGGATAAGGTCGTTACCGCCATCGGGCTCGATCCTGCCGAGGTGACGATGTACTGCCTGCGGCACTCCTGCATCGTCCGCATGCTGCTGCGAAATGTGCCGATCAGGCTGGTAGCGTCGCTGCACAACACCAGCGTTGCCATGATCGAAAAGCATTATTCGAAGTACATCACTGAGCATTCTATCGACGACATCACGCGCGCCGGTCTGCTGTCCGAGCCCGCGCCTGCCGGAGACAACGTCGTGTCGATCGCGGGGCGATGAGCTGCCGGAATTCCGGCCGCTGCATTCCGGCGCTCCAATTGTCGACGATTAGATTTCCGATACGAGCCGGCGACTCGCAGATGCGACGCACGCGGTGCTCGATGCCGATGCGCCGCGCCATCGACAACCTAAGATTGATCGCCCGGCGGGGGAGGAATTAAATCGCGCAGAGATTCCCTCGACAGATCAACGCGATCCGCGTGATGCTCGTGGTGTTGCCGGTTCGCGGGACGAATTCGGCCCAATGGCAAGAGCTCGCCGGGGGAAATTTCCGCCGACCTTGTTTTTGGGTTGACACAAATTAGCCCGAAAATCCTCCCGACAAATCACGCGGTTAGCCGGGTGGCGTAGTAATTACTACGACAATTTTGTCGTAATATCAATGGCTTAGATGGGGTGATGCGCGGAATTCGCGTTGACGATTATGGCCCATCATGTTGAACGTGAGTCTCCGAAGTGGAGGTGATCAATGGGCCGCAAAAAGGTAACCGGGAAAAGCGAGCCAGTGGTCGACGAGCCGATCCCGCCGCCGCAGCGCCTGGCGCTCTCCATTTTGGAGTTCTGCGACGCTCACGGGATTTCCGAGGGGTTCTATTATAAGTTGAAGAAGCAGCGCCAGGGGCCGCGCGAGATGAAACTTGGCGCGCGCACGCTGATCACGCTGGAATCGGCGGCGGAATGGCGTCGCGCGCGCGAAAATACCACGCGGGGGTCCCATGATCGCTGAGAACCTCGGCGGACATCGGGCGGGTGCGGGGTGGATGGCGCCTCCCTTCGGCGATCCTGCGGGCTGCACGGACGTCATCAAGTACGACCATCACTCGGCGAGCTCTACCAGCCTATTTTGCGCCAGCACCGCGATGTGGGTGCTGGAGAAAGTACTTGGCCTCCGGCAGCCGGTTGGCGCGCCGGCGCACCGCGGCGTTGCCGTCGAGGATGGCGTTACGCATGGCCTTATGAACCCTGATGCAACGCTGGCCGAGTGCGTCAAGGTCGCCATCGTCAAATACGACACGCTCATGGCGCTGTCGCCCGATGCCCGTCGCGACAAGTACCGCGCAACAATTTCCGACATGGTTCGCCAAGCGCTGGCGGAATTGCGCCCCTACGGCGTGCCGTCAAGCGTGCAGGGTCGTGTTGAATGGAAGCCGGACGGTCTGCGCCTGCCCGTCATTGGCTATTTCGATTTCGAGTGGGCGCAGCACGGCATCATTGTCGACCTCAAGACCACCGAGAAGATGCCGTCGCAGATCAAGGCGTCGCACGCGAGGCAGGCTGCGTTCTATGCGTCATCTGACAACATGGCGGCGCGCCTGACCTACGTTACGCCGACAAAGTGCGAGACGTATGAACTTCAAAACGTCCGCGAGCATCGCGAGGCGCTGCGCCAGATCGCGATGAGGATCGAGAACTTCCTCGCCCTCTCGGACGATCCGGAATTTTTCAAATCCATCACGGTCCCCGACCTCGAAAGTTTCTATTGGGGCGGCCCGACGGCGCGTCAGCTCGCTTTCGAACACTGGGGAGTGTGAAACTAATCTAAGATTCCCGTTCAATCGGGAGTGGCAGCGCCTGCGGGAATATCGCAGCAATTTGGAGAAGGAAAATGGGTAACACATTCGGTTTTCCTATCGAACGGTCCTCTGGCGGCGACTTTCTTCCCATCGTCAAATACGATGCCCGCGCAGGCCGTATCTTCCGCGTGGACCGCGTCGACAACGGCGGCGGATATAAAAACGATGCGGTCGACATCACCCCGATTTTCAAAGCACTTGCAGACTTTGAAAATCTCGAGGTGGGGTGGATCAATTTCCAGCCTGGTTCGGCGCCGGATTTCAAGCTGGTGCCGATCGGTACGGAATTCCCCGATCGGCCGTCCGCGGTACACAAACAGGGCGTGCGCTTCATGCTGAAGCTGCCGAAGGACTGCTGCGGCGACAAGCCCATCCGCGAGATCGCAGGAAATTCTGTCGCATTCCTCTCGGGCATCGAAGCCGTCTACGACGTCTATCTCGCTGAACGCGGCAATTATCCCGGCAAACTGCCTGTGATCACGCTGGTGAAAACCACGCTTGTCAAGAACGAGGGCAAGGAGCACTCGAGTGCGAACTACCACCCGACGTTCGGGATCAGCGGATGGGCGCCCCGCGGCGACTTGTTGTTTGTGGCGAAGGGCGCAAGCGCCGCTCCTGCTGCGACTGCGGCTGCTGTGGCTTCGCAAGCGACGGCGCCGACCACGGGCTCGACTCGGGCGGAAGCGCCGAAGGCCGCCGAAACCATTAGCATCGACGAGTTCGGCTAGTGCTGTGGGGCCAGGAAGGTTGCAGCCAACCTGGCCCCTGCACCGCTCACGCTTCCGGCGATCTGAACTCCCGAGCAACGCACAAAGGTGCGTTTTCGTCTTAGCGAAAAATACCTGCGTTGTGCAGTTGCTCGGGATCGGAATCGCAGTCCGGATTGGTCGCGATGATGGTCTCCACTCCAATTGCTGATTTTGATCCTGACTTTGCCAGTCCGGCAGAGTGGGCTGCCATGTATCGCGCTTGCGGGCTGCAGGTGATCCCATGCTATGCGCCGTCCGAGGTATCCAAGGGAGCCTCGTGGAAGCGCCCCAAGCTGTCGGAATGGGCGGAGTTTCAGGGCAGCCTCGTACCCGATGCGGTGTTTGCGCGCTGGTATGGCACCGCTGGCGAGCATTCTGCCCGCGACAACATGGGCATCCTGACCGGCCAGGCCAGCGGGAATGTCTTTGTGATCGATTTGGACGACCAGAAGGGGCCGGCTGCCGGTGAGTGGTGGCGCGGCATCCTGGCCGTGCACAACAACGGCATTGAGCTCGAAACGTGGCGGCAGCAGACCGGCGGCGGTGGTCGGCAAATCCTGTTCCGGGCCCGGCCGGATTGGCACGCCCCCACCAACAGGACGCCCGTGGGGGTGGATATCCGAGGGCAGGGCGGCTTTGCCGTGCTGCCGGCGTCAATGCACGAAAGCGGGCGGCGATACGGCTGGGCTCCCGGCTGTGCGCCCTATGAGATCGAGATCGCCGACGCGCCGGAATGGCTGCTGGCTGCCGCGGAGGCGCTGGTGGCGCAGCATGGCGGCGATCAAGGCGGGGGAGGCCGTGAACACACAGCCTCATCCGGCGGCGACTATGATGTCTTTGGGCACCAGCGCGACGGGCGCGAATGGAGGATGACCCGGCTGATCTGCGGCGCCGTGGTCGACTGGTATCGCGAATGCCCGATCAAGCCTGGCGAGGCCGAGCAGAAGGCGAAGGCAGTTGAGAAGTACCTGATCTACGAAAGCCTTGTGATCAGCCGTCTGACCGATCCGACCAAGACCAAGGCTGATTTGCTGGAGAAAGAAGGCCGCGGCTGGACGCTGTTCTGGCAGAAGTGGCAAGCAATGATGCGGAAGTGGGAAGGGAAGGTGGCGGAGAAGGCCCGCAGATCAAAGTCGGGAAGGGCTGATGAAGCGCCACCTAAAGAACCCATGGTCGATCCCAAGACTGGCGATCCGCTGCCGCTTCTGCAGAGTGCGGAGCAGTTCGTGGCAGGCTTCTCACCGCCTGCCTACCTAATCGATGGCGTCTTGCAGCGTGGCTACTTGTACAGCCTCACGGCGCGTACCGGCCACGGCAAAACGGCGGTGGGCATGTATATCGCGCAATCGATAGCCCGTGGCGTGCTCATGCACGGTAAGGAGGTCAAGGCGGGCACGGTGCTGCTGCTCGCTGGCGAGAACCCCGACGACATCAGGGCGCGGTTCCTGGTGCTGGCCGAGGCCTTTGGCTTCAAGGCCGAAGATCTCAAGATGCGGTTCGTGGCCGGCGTGATCGACATCGCCGCCAAGATGAGCGAGATCAGGGCTGAGGCGGAAAAGATCAGCGACCTGGTCCTGGTCATCGTGGACACAGCAGCTGCTTACTTCCCTGGCGATGAAACCAACAACAATTCTCAGCAAGGGGCGTATGCCAGGCTGCTACGGCAACTGACCTTCCTGCCTGGCAAGCCTGCCGTGCTGGTCAACTGTCACCCGGTCAAGAACGCCTCGCGTGACAATTTGCTGCCGATGGGCGGCAGCGCCTTCTTGAACGAAGTGGATGGCAACTTGACGCTTTGGGCGACCGCCGAGCGGCAGACGACCCTGCACTGGCTGGGCAAGTTCCGTGGGCCTGAATTCGAGCCCCTGGCGTTCGAGCTTGAGGTGGCGGAGAGCGTCAGAGTGATCGACGCCGAGGGGCGCCTGATGCCGTCCGTCGTTGCCAAGCCAGTCTCCGAGTTCAAACTGCAAATGGATGAGGGCAAGCAGGAGAGCGAAGAGAACGTGCTCATGCACGCCATTGCTGCCGACCGGAACGGCTCGATTGCAAACCTTGCCATCAAGTGCGGATTTATTGGCGGGACCGGCCAGCCGCAAAAGTCGAAAGTGCACGCCATGTGCGGTCGGCTGGTCGAGGAGAAGCTTCTGGAGCGCCGCGGTAACAAGTACCGGATCACGCCAAAGGGCAAGCGGGAGATCGGGTGGAAGGACGAGGAGGACTGAAAAGCGTGAACGATTTTTGTGAACGGCAAGTGGTCGAAAAACAGCCCGTTCGTTCACGGTGAACGATGGCGTGAACGATCGCTAAAAATCGGACTTAAGTCATTGAAAAAGGGCGATGAACGGGTGAACGGCTTACCGTGACGAACGCCTCGTTTTCAGGCGAGCGTTCGTTCACGGCGTTAGCGTAGCGTTAGCGTCCCCAACTTTTTCGAGTTTTTAGATGTCGTATTCATGGGCGTAGACGACGGCCGCTCCAGCGGCTCGAGCACGTCATGGTCTGAATACGGCGACTACATTGCTGGGCGCGTCTTGTATCGACGAAGCAGACATGCGCCAAAACTGAAGGCCGTTACCAAACTGGCAAGGGGCAATAACGCCTGTACGGCGTTACGGTCGCGCTGCGGTCATGCGGGAATGTGGAATTTGAACTTCACAGCGGAGCGCGGGAACGCGGGGCAATAACCGGTACTGGAGTCCCAGACCGATCAAATCCCGACATGTACCCCGGTATCTCCCCCACCCCCGCTAAACAATTCCGATTCGTTCGCGGGAGGTGGCCTTAATCTGCGAGGCGAGCGCGCACGTTGATCACCGCGCGCGCCGTCCACTTGCCGCCGAGCGCAGTCTGCACGCCGCGCCGATCAAGCTCAGCCGCTGCGGCGTTGGCCGACAAGCTGGTAAGCTCGGTGAGCACTGGCCGCAGCCGCTCGGCGAAGGCTACAGCGTTCGCTGCGTTGGCTGCGGAGCCCTTTGCACGCGTTTCCAGACTGGAAGGGATTTGATAGCCCTTCGGACGCCCAAGACGCTTGCCGCGCGCCTTGACGGCTTGGAGGGCCGCCTTGGTGCGTTCCGAGATCATCCGGCGTTCAGCTTGGGCAACTAGAGCCATGATGCCGACCACCATCTCGTTGGCTTCCGGCATGTCGGCAGCAACGAACTTGACCCCGGCCTTCTGCAATCCGAGCAGAAAGTGAGCGTCGCGGCTCAAACGATCCAGCTTGGCGATAACCAGCGTTGCGCCGTAGACCTTGCAGGCTTCCATCGCCTTGTGGAGCGCGGGCCTGTTGTGATCGTGTTTACCGGACTCAACCTCGACCAGCTCCTCGACCAGCTTCCAACGTCCGCCGTTGAGAAACGTGTCGACTGCCGCGCGCTGCGCCTCAAGTCCGAGACCGCTTTCGCCCTGGCGTTTGGTGCTGACCCGCAGGTAGCTAACGAATTTGCCGCGATGCTGGACCATCTGCCCTCAACTTGTAAAGGCAGATAACCTTCGTCTAGAGACAATGCAAGTTGGATTTGCGTCCGGAGGGGGCAATCAAAGTCTGCCTCGGCGGCCTTCCCGCGCCCCGGGCCGTCGGGGCCGGTGACTCACAGAGAGGCGTTTGGGCTGGGGGCTTATCCCCAATCTGAAATAACTCATGGGCGGTCGCAGGAGCACGCCGAATAGCCTTCTGGAAGCAACGGATCAAACGATGTTCAATGGTCAGCGGTCCGCGATATGATTGGGCCTGAAGCACAAGCCGACTATTCCGGCCGTGCTCAGGGCGGAATGCCCTGTGAGCTGATCACCCTGATTGCAACAAGTTGCAGGCTGATCGAAAGGGCCTATTTTTTCAGAGCTTCATGTTCGATCAGCAGCGGCTCGGCCTCGCCGGCGGCGGCGGTGATCTGACGGATTATGATCCGAAGTGGCCCACCACCCTCGTCAGTATGCGGCTGGATCGCCTTGCCCCAGCCCCTGTCGAGCAGGATACCTGCAGCCGCCACGCGCGCGGCCGGTGGCACGGTCTCTTGGCTGACGATCCCAGCCAACACCTTGACACATAGCGCGGTGTGGCCCCGTGCGAGCGACCGCAGATCAGTTGGGATTTTCTTTCGCGGCAATGGTGTGCGGGGTGAACCTTCCCCTCCTGTTGGCGGCGTCCGGCGCTGCGCGTCACGCGCATACCCTAGCACAAAAAGCGCCCGCCCGACGTAAGATACGCTATTACCGCGCTGGGTTGCTAAGTGCACGGGCGGCGAGGGTGGGCGTGGAAGGTCCCGCGCTCGAGACAGCGCTGGAGACTTACGGAGCGCCCAGCGGATCGCTCTTCATCCGAACGACTGTATGCCGAGCAAGAATAGTGTGCTTTGCGCTTGCTCAGTCAGCTGCCGCGTTGCGAGATGCAATTTTCTTGTTGTCGTTTGCTCGATGTGTTGGGCTCCATCCGCAGGGAAGCGAGGAGGTAGCCTTGACCTTCACGATCCACTCGTCAAAAGACGGAAACGTCCAACAGACGTTGAGAATTAATTCTCGTTCAGCAGTCGAGCGCGCGCTCGCGCTTCACGACGCGGGTTGGGACGTGTACATAACTGACGCGGCTGGTCGTCAATATCAGCCCGAGACCTTTGAAACTCTTGCTGCGCATGGTCCGGCCCTCACGATTGCAGATCAGATGATCCCGCGCGCCAATTTGGAAATGCGCATCTCGCGCCGCGAAGTTCCGTAAATCGACGATTGCACAACTGGACATCAACGGTTGGGCGTGGTGGCTTGCGGCCGACGCGCGTCGTCGTCGACAATCGCACGAACCCCGACAAAGGTCTCTCCCGCCAACCGCCTGTAGCTCCGGCCGGGTCAGTAATCGCCGACTGCCTTGGCTCGCTCCGGTAAGGCGGCTAGATATTGAGGCGATAAGCGCGTTGAGAACGTGGTGTACAACGGCGGTCCGTATAGTGCCGCATCTACGCAGATGGTGGCGGCGCGGCGTTCGACATCAACGTCAAATTCAAGAAAGTGTTCTTTGTCGGCGGCATGCCAGGGTTTTTCTAGCCGCCAGCGCCATTGCGCCAATAGCCCTTACCAAAATCTTCTTCATTGCTTTCCTCAAATCCGCTTCCGTTGTCCCCGAAGGGGCTAGGCAGGAATGCCTGCGACTCCAACTGTATTGGTAGATGAGACAAGGCGGAGCGGCCGTAGCGTGGAAACCACACTCGCTAACCAAAACTCGGGCAAAGTCTTAATTTCGCTTAAGAGTTCCATGCGACCGTTTCGTGACACGCGCTGGTATCGACTGCCGGAAACTTAAAGTAACGAGCTGCACGCTGGAAAAGCGGACTTCGCGCAAGAGGGCCGTTCGTGAAAGCATCGTTGTCTTCATCGCGTTAGCGCTGCTTCCATAATTTCATGCACTTGCGCCCATGCCAGGATGGCGTGCCTGGTGCGAACTTTTACAGTTACGATAGATTTGCGTGCAGGGGAGTGAGCGGCCCCGCGCGAAGCCAGCCCCCGCCGGGGCCGCTTTCATTCCTTCTGATCGGGCGGGGTCGTTTCCGTCGTGCCCTTGAGCAGCTCAACTCCTACACAATCACCGGCCCATAGCTTTGTGCCTCGGACCGTTCCAACGAGTTTGCAGCCGGTCTGCTCTTTCGGCTTTGCCTGAACCGCCGGCCTGTTGCCTACCTTTGGGGACGCGCTCTGAGCGAGCGCTGTTGTCGAAAAGCAGATGGCGACGAGAATGAGCAACGACCTGAACGTCATTGTTTGCCTCTCCGACTACCGGAATTCCCGCAGAGCATTCGCGCCCTGCGGGATTGCCGGGCTCCTCAGTATTGATTGCTTGCTCAATCGGCCCGCCCGGTCCATCGCAAAGCTTGCACCGAGCAAATCGGAGCGCGAGTCCAAAGTATGCTCCTCCGAATGAAACAAAAGAGGTGTTGCGACGAAGACACTGTAACATTCGCGACGGGTAGCAAAGGTGCCAGTGAACAACCGGTGAAGCAAAGCCTGAAGCCGAAGACCCCCGACCGGGATGGGTCAAGTAGGCAGGGCATGTACTCAATGCGCAGATTGGAGTCCGCTTCCGGAGGATATTGTTGCAAAACTCTTTTTGGTGCGTCGAACAAAAATTCTTAGAACCACTAATTCGTTTTGCGGGCGCCGACGTGAGGGACCATATCAACTGATCCAAAATCGATCCCCGATCTCCATAATGGCACTGACAACCGCTGCAGCAGCGGAGAGGCCTTGAGATTAGCTTTCGCGATTTTTACGGTTGTTCGATTTTCGACTTTTGCAACAATGTCGATCGATAATTCGGATCAATCAGAAAGACCGTGTTGTTTCAATTGGTTATCGTATTTCTCAAGCGACGTTTCTCGACGGCGAGGCCGCCAGCGATATACGTTCCAGACAAACAGCGCGCACGGGCTTTACACAGGAAAGATCGCAGGGCTTCTGGCTGTGGTTGCAACCTCCCGATCTTCAGGCACTGATCCCTCTCAGGGACGCGATCTAACGCGTTTGGGACGCGCTCTGGTACGTCTGCGGGCCGTGCGCGTCTTCACATGTGCGACGGGACAGACGCCCACCAGGGCGTCCCCTGCGAGTCCGCGCATGCGATCGACCGGATTGCCCTCTTGGGCGCTGGCGGGGTTGTTCGGGCCGTCCTGTGACCTTGGTGTCTGACGAATCCGCTTTCTTCGGTTCACTTTTATACTTTCGCTGCGGAACGGAAACTCAGGCTGCAGCGTTAGTGCGCCAAACTTTGGGGCTGGCGTACCTTGTCCAAGAACCACTACCACGCGCGCGAAGCGGCAGCGGCGCTGCTCAAAATGGCAAAGACCACCTCCGATCCGGCTGTTGCTGTCGGGCTTATTGAAGCCGCCTCCAAACTTAAAGACGAAGCTGGCGAGCTATCCCCGCCAGTGACCGTCCAACCGCCAGACGTGTACCCCGACGACGTGCAGCCAAAGGAAGATTGAGACAGTGATGACGACGGCGCGAACCTCCCGTGGTCCCATGGTGGGTGGCGGGACGCCCGTTATCGTCGCCTTGCCGCTCTTCGGCTGAACTGCTTCGCCATTAGGCCTCCATGAGGTGCATCATGACACGCGGTCAGTTCTTGCGGATCAATGCTTTGATCTGGGCAATCGCCGCTCTTGGTGTGGCGTCAATCGTATCTCTGATCTGGCGATGACGCTGGGCGCGCGATCTTGACCAATTAGCTCGCTGGTCGGTCTCGGTTGTGGTCGTTCAAAATGCCGATCCGCTCGGCCATCGAAACCAACTCGGGCAAGCTTTGAGCCTGCATCTTCTCCATCACCATGTGGCGATGGGCCTTGATGGTGCGCTCGGTCGCTCCCAGCGTGTGGCCGATCTGCTTGTTGAGTTTGCCGCGAATGACCAGTTCGAAAACCTGCCGCTCGCGCGGCGTCAGCGTCGCGAGGCGAGCGCGAATGCTGTCCAAGGCGCTCTGCTGATCGCGCCATGTTTGCTGATGTGCGAGCGCCTTCTCAATGGCGCGAAGCAGTTCATCGCCTTGTACCGGCTTGGTGAGGAAGTCGTGCGCACCCGCCTTCAGCGTCCGTACGATGGTCGGGGTGTCAGCATAGCCGGTGAGAAAAATGATCGGCAGCGATGACCCGAGTTCGCTCAGCCGCTTTTGCAGAGCCGGACCGTCCAAGCCGGACATCTGCACGTCGAGAATGATGCAGCCTGGCTCGTTATCGCTCGGTAGCCGGTCGAGCAACTGCTGGGCGGAAGCGTAGGTCGCCACGCTGTACCCGACCTGCTTCAAGCGACGCTCTATCGCCGTCCGGAATGACTGGTCGTCGTCAACGAGATGGATGAGCCCCGGCACAGATCGAGTTCTCCCCGGACGAATGGGTCTAGGTTTCGGGCATTAGACGACGAAAGACCGTCACCGATGCCCCGGTGACGGCTCCTTCTCGCTCACGCACGCAACACCGTGTCCCAGAAAGGACGGGACCGATGATGCTCGGACATGGTGAAGGGAGCGTTAACGACGGGCGCGATGCCACTTCCTCTCGTCGCGAGGGCTAGAGGTGGTGTTACTACCTGATCAACGTGGTGAGGATCGGATAGAATGCCGCCAGCAACCATGACGGCCCGCGTGATGAAGCAGAGCAAGCACCGAGAGTACCGCCGCAACGTGAAGGCCAGAGCCATCGCGCTGAAGGGTGGCCGGTGCGAGCAATGCGGCTTTGCCGACGAACAGGCGCTGCGCTTCCACCACACCAGACCTGTGCGGCGTGGTCGCAACGGGTTGCGCAGGCAGGCTCAGTCATCGACCAAGTCGCATCTCGCTGATGTTCGCGGTGTGGGCAAGGACGCCCGCCTGCTGTGCGCGAACTGCTCCTGCATCGACACGGCACGGGACTGGTCGTTGAGCGTCAGCATCAAGCGAAGCACGAAGCGCGCGTGACAGTCGATGCGGTGACGGTGAGGGACCCTCTTGCGGGACGCCATCGGGGCTGGGGTCCTCTCAGGGCGTGAATTCGTGGGGGAACCGCAGAACGGAGCCCTACGATCGTATTCAACCCGGACGAAATCCAGATTGCGTTGCGGAGACGGCACGCCGCGAAACTGTCTGATAGCGGACGCTTATTCGAGCGGTGCTTCGCCCGCCGACTTCATGAGCAGCGCAATGTCGGCCTTCGAGATGGCGAAGCGGGCCGGATCGACCGGCGCTGCGAGCGGGGGCTCGATCAGCCGCCGCATTAGCCATTCGCGGAATTCCTGGCGCTCAAGGCGCAGCGCCGCCTTCAGGCCCGCCTGGAAGAACCGCTCGCGCTGCGCTGGGTTGAGCCGCGCCCATCTCTGCATCGTGGCCTCGAACAGATCACGCGCCATCTCGCGACCTTTTAATAACGAGAATTCGGCGAGTGAAACTCAAAAATCGAAAATTGCAAAGGCTGAAGGAGCGCGGTTCGCGCACCCCGGCGGAAGGGTCCTGTGCCCTAAGGGACACCCAAAAAGCATGGATGAGCAGGGCTGACGAGTTTAGAAGTCGCTTCTAAACCTTGAGTGATCCCGATGGGGACCATGTCCAACCTTGAGGTGCTGATGCTGCTGGCGGTGATGATCACCATCGCGGGCGCGGTGATGCTGACGTGGCGTTGACGACCGGCGGTGCTGCAAATCCGGTGGCAGGCGATCAGGCTGCGCAACCGAGCCACTGATCTTCATCGTCGTGATCGCCGTTGTGGTCGCGGTCGCGGTGATGCTTGCTGGCCCAATCGTTGACCGGCAGCGGAGCGGCGCGCCGCTCCATTGGAAGGTCTGGAGGCCCCGGCGACCGTGCAGATTTGTCACACCGGCTGGAAATGCGCGGTTGTTCCCTCGACCGTCATAATTAGAGCGATCACGGAGACCTACGATTTTCGGTTCCGGGGACGCAGTAGGGGGATCGTGGAAGTGCCGAAATCAGAAGCAGAAGTGTCAGCCGATCAGCGGGACGAAGCTGACAGGATAGACGATCTTGCTCACGCGCTGGCGGATCACTTCGGTCGCAAGGTCGTGCTGGTGTGGCCAGACGACGAGGAGTAGTGGTTGAGCCCCGCCCAAACAGCCATCATGGTCTCGCCGCGCGGCGGCGTCCTCCCGGCTTTCATCGAACCGTGCCAGCCGTCGGATAGTGGGCGCGCTACGCGAACCCCGTCGCCGCCCTATGCAGCGGCTCCATCAACGAATTCGCCGAGAATGGCTTTGTCAGATAGGCGAGGCACCCGGATTGATACGCAGCCGCGCGAACGGCTGGGCTGTCGTTCCCGGTGATGTAGATGACTGGCACAGAAATGTTCGCTGCTTTGAGACGGTGCCTCACTTCGATACCCGAAACGCCGCCCACGTCGATGTCGAGAATGACACAGGTCACCCCGTCGAAATCGTTGTGATTTGAGAAGGCTTCCGCCGAAGGAAATAGCAAGGTTTCGTAGCCAGACTGCCGCAGCAGTCGCGTTACACTCCGCAGCATTCCGGCGTCGTCATCGACGACAAGAACAAGACCCCGCTCTGGCATGCAGGCCATCTATGAGAAATCCCTTCGCGGGTCAAATGCGATACGCCATCGTTAGCAACAGTCGGAAAACGATGGCTTTGATCCACGTCAACTAGGCGGCAATCGTTCGTTTTGGAACATCTCGCGCTGCCCATGGCGTAGGCGGGCACGTCATCCACCGCAATCTGTAGCGGCTTGCCTGTTCCGCGCGGCCAGTCCCGTCCGAGCGCACGCCGTCCACAAGCCTCCTGCTCGTTAGCAGCCGCAGCACGGGCTGATAACAACCCGTTTTTGCCTGTTCATCGTTTGGTCGAGCCGCTACGGTACTCGGACTGACTGGGGACCCTTGGGGCGGGACGGGAATGCTTTTAGTTGTGGAAGAGACGATCAGATTTTTTTCCGCGTTGGCTGTTAGCCGGAACTTCAAAATGGCGAACATGATCACGCGGGATGCGCTTCCGATCCTTGGCGACCATATTCAACTTCAACAAGTCATTCTGAACCTTGTTGTGAACGGGATGGACGCGATGAAGGACGCCTACCGAAAACCACATCATCAGCATCCGGACTTCGCGCGTCGATAACATTGCCGAGCTATCTGTCTCGGATCGCAGCTCGGGCATTCCCAAGACAAATGAAAGCGGTGTTTGAGCCGTTTTTCATCAGCAAGACGGAGGGCATGGGCATGGGGTTGTCGATCGCCGCGCACTATTGTTTTGAAGCGCACAGCGGGCAGTATGAGCAGAAAAACGGGATCACGGCGGCGCGATGTTCCGGATCAGACTTCCTCTTGGCTGAACCTACCAAAACAGGACGACGGAGAGCGCAGCCACGCTGGGAACGAGGGTGGCGATCCCCGCCGCTTCGACGGTGAATACCCGTCTTGGGTTAAATGCCATGCGCCATTTTTGGTGGCAGTCGAGCGACAGCGTTAATCTGGATCATGTGCGGCGACCATCACACCCAGCAGCCGCTCCTTCAGCGGCTTCGGGCAACATTGAGCGCAGAATGCCGCTAGGGACAGTTTCGGGTCGTCTCAGCCCTCATGGTTGCACCGCTTAAGCCATCAGCGCGCTAGCAAGTCATTCCGGTCGCACATCTACGGACGGCTCGACGGGTATGGCGGACGGTCGTTCTTGCGACGCACACACCGTTAACTCGTGTCCTACCCGCGCCGCAGGCAGCAGCGACTTCCGTGATCATGCCGTTGGGCGGAGGAGTAATCGGCGCAGGTGTCATTGCTTGCGCCGATACTGCGACCGATAAGGCGAAGCCAGCAATAGCAATCAACCTAATCATTCTGCACCTCCCTTAACCGTCCCTAACCTCCCGACTTCTCACGGCAGGGGATGGGTCCGGCTCTCGTGTGAAAGCAACGCGAGCTTCCGGCGCTGGCCGTTGGAAGGCTTGAGATAGATCAAGGTCTTTCTCGGTTTAAAATGGCGCATATTACTGCGGTGATAGGTAAACTCAGGGTAGGCGTATGGGGCGCTATATTGACGAAATCCTACAGCCTGGCGAAAGGGTGCTGTATTCGACCAACGAACACTGGGTGTACTTTCTGCCTGCAATCGGGGCGTGGATCGCGGCGGTCGCA
>NZ_SPVJ01000071.1:0-23381 GCF_004634465.1 Bradyrhizobium sp. MOS001 | reverse complement strand
ACTTGATCCGGTGACCGGTCGCTCGATTGAGCTGATTGAACGAGATTTTCTCGGATTCCGATGTCGCCGGGTAGAGAGCCACCGGACAGGTGACGAGCGACAGACGCAAGAAGCCTTTCCAGTTGGCGCGCGGGGCCATGGTACGCAGAACTCCAGTTTGGGCGGCTTGGATTCAAGACGAACGGCAAGGCATGGTTCCGACAGCATAGACGACCCTCGGAGAGGATATTTTTGACGCCGGGTCTCGACCCCAATGTTCATGTTATGTTCTATGTGGGCATAATGGACCGACCCGCGAGCTGGCGCATGACCGACACCTAAGCAGACACGCGCCGCAGAAGCCCGGATTGGCCCCCGACGCGGATTTACCGGCGGAATACTGGCAGGCGCTCCTGGAGGATCCGCGTGCCGAGGCTCGGCCGCCACCGGCCGGAGCGTCGCTCCACCTGAGGAAGACCAACATATTCTGAGAGTCGGATGCCGCCGCTGTGCGAGAATCGTCGAGATTCAGAAGGTTGACGCCGTCCGCCTCTATGGTCCGGACGCACTTTGGAAAGATGTCGGTCATCGGTTGCTGGACAATACCTGCACCCAACGAACCGGTCGTCATGAAGAAGACGGCTGCTGGCCTGCGTTTGAATAGTCGCTGGCGTCCGGAGCTGGATGCTACCATGGCACCGAAGCATCACCCAACGCCCCTGAGCGGCGGCGACCGCAAAGCGCTCGCCAAGGAGCTCGGCCGGGCACGTGCGATGACTACGATTCTGGCGGCTCAAGCCGCCGAGACCCGAGCGAAGGGCGAGGCCCTGATCAGGCAGGCCGACAAACTACTCTGCGAGTCTTGGAACGAGCGCATGTGGGCCGACGGCGGCCCGATTGATCCGTCGCCGGCGCTCGACCAGGCAGTTAACGGCGGCTACCCATGGCTTGAGATCGAGTGCGCCCGCTGCAAGTCGAAGCGCGACGTCGATCTGGCCACGCTGCGGCACCCGCCGACCACGCTCATCCACGACCTAGCGAGTCGGCTCCGATGCAGCAAATGCGCCAAGGCTAATCGCCGCCCGGCGGCCACGCTGCTACAATTGGCGCAGCGCCCTCGCCAGGCCGCTGCGGAGACCTGACGATGTGTAACCTCTGCTCGATCACCACCAACCAGGCCGCCATCAGCGCGCTGTTCCGCGTGGTCAATCGTTATGTCGGCAACCTCGCGCCGATGCCTGGCGTGTTTCCAGACTACAAGGCGCCGATCGTCCGCGCCGGCGCCGACTGCCGCGAGCTTACGACTGCCCGATGGGGCATGCCGTCTTCATCCAAGGCGCTCATGGACGCAACGAAGAAGCGTGCCGAGAAACTACAAGCCAAGGGCAAGGAGGTCGACTTCAAGGAATTGCTCCGGATGGAGCCCGACGGCGGGACGACCAACATCCGCAACGTGAAGAGCAAACACTGGACGCGCTGGTTGGGTCCGGAGCACCGGTGCGTGGTGCCGTTCAACAGCTTCAGCGAGTTCAACAAGGCCGAGGGCGGCGACATCTGGTTCGCGCTCGACGAGACCCGCCCGCTGGCTTGCTTCGCCGGCATCTGGACCAATTGGACGTCGGTCAGGAAGGTCAAGGAAGGCGAGACCACCAATGACCTCTATGCGTTCCTGACGACAGAGGCGAATGCGAAGGTTTTCGCCATCCACCCAAAGGCGATGCCCGTAATCCTGACAACGCCCGAAGAGGTCGAGATCTGGATGACCGCACCGGCGGATGAAGCGCTCGAACTGCAGAGGCCGTTGCCGGACGGTGCGCTTAGGATCGTCGCCCGCGGCGTGAAGGAAGACCCAGTGCCGGCTGAGTAGCCTGGGCAACCAAGGTTAGCTTCCGGCGACGAAGCTAACATGCTCATTAGCGTCGCAGTCTCGGACGGCATACTTATCACGCCAACGAATTCCTGCCTCGGACTTCTCGACCCCGCCAGGATCGCCAAACTGGATTCAAGAGGCAATCATGTTTCCGGCGACAAACCCTCAAAGGAAGTGTTTCTACACACGGCATTCTACGAGACGCGCGCCCGAACAGGAGCTGTTGTACACCTGCATTCGCCATTCGCTACAGCGATATCGTGCCAATCTGCGATCGATCCGGACGACTGCATTAAACCGATTACACCATACGTCGTTATGCGCGTCGGCCGTGTGAAACGCTTGCCCTATGTAAAGCCCGGAGATCCCGCCATGGGCACCATGATACATGCGTTGAAAGGAGCAGTGAGTGCGGTTCTGCTCGCAAACCATGGTCCCGTTGTAGCTGGTCCGGATCTACGAAGCGCCGTATTCGCCGCGGAGGAGCTGGAGGAAACTGCGAAGCTGATGCACATCTTAAAGAACGTGCCGCACAACGTTCTAGACGAGGCTCAGATAGAGGACCTGCGCAAGACGTTCTCGCATTGAACCAGACCATCAAACTGTCATCGCCGTTTCCTGGCGAAATCATGTGATTTCGGGTTCGGCGCTTTTGGCTGTTCATCAGACGTGGCTGGCGCGCCTGGCCCGCCAAAGGGATATTTTAGCGCGATGGCTTCCCCGTAGGCCGAATACCGGGCTTACAGAAATCGAAGTCGAGACCGCGCTCAGCTGCGCTAAAGTCCGCTGCCTCGCCCTCCGACCCCAGCGATCAGTCGACACGCCAACAATTCAAGTCGCGAAGCGCCCTGTCCACCCAAGACGCATCGTGAGCCCGCCTTTATGTTCTCAATCTGCTTTTGCTCAGCCTGATACTTGGCCGTGGCGCCCTTCAGCACCTCGTCGACATCGTCAAACGAGACCCCAAGAAGGCCGTCGTCGTCGCCGACAATGAGATCCCCCGGCTCAATTGCCATGCCGTCAATCGCTACCGAGACATTGATCTCGCCAGGACCATTCTTGTAAGGCCGCGATGGGTAACGCCCGCCGCGTACACGGGAAACGTCTGCCCCCACGGATGAAGCCGGCATCCCGAATCGCTTCGTCGATAACGATGCCTACAAGGCAGTTCTTGATCATCCGCGTGAGCATCATCTCGCCGGTGACCGCGGACCGAGCCAGCGGGTGAGGCACTGGAGTTGCAGCGCCCGATGCCGGACGGCCCACTACGGGTCTCGCCCGCAACATAAAGGAAGATTCCGCCGGATCGGCGACGTAGAGGACGGCGACATGTGATCGCGCCACCGCGCTGGAGCTTCTTGCCCCCTCGCTTGATGCAAAGATCGGGGAATTCCCTCGACGGCCTGGCGAGTGACTGAAAGGTCGGGGCGCGTAACGTTTCTCGTCGGCGAAGACTATGTCAGTCGGTCAGGAACGTATGGTCTCTGTTATCCGTGTTCTGGGCGCGCGGCCTAGAAACGCCGAAGCCACGAGTCCGGGCTCCCTTCTCCGTCCACCACCGTGCCGCTTCTAGGTTTTCCACAGCCATTCGCACGGCCCGGCAAACGCGCTTAGAGGCGCGACGGGAGCCAACGTGGGTTTGCTGACGATTTTTGGTGGCGAACGGTCAGCCGCGGCTCCATGCGTCCGTTCGGCGCCTTATCCCGCTTGTCCCCGCCTATGTCCCAGCATGGTGATCGCCCGACTAAAGGACCATCGTCGTCCATGAAAAAATGAAGTGCAGCATTCCAAGTTTTCGGGCGAGCCTGAATCGAAGTCACAAATCACGCCCTCAGAATAGCAAGCACGTCGTTTGGATCAGATGAATAAAGACCCGGGTATCAGTGCAGCAAGGGGGCGCGCCTCGTTGATCGACTTGGTTAACGCCGCCACCTGGAAGTTGTCTTGCCACCCGATCGTGGAGACATGATGCTCGACGTGCATCAAATTGCGGCTGCTCTTGGGGGACAGGTGACGGGGACCGACACGGTCAACGTTCCTGGACCGGGCCACAGTCCTGCAGATCGCTCGCTTTCCATCAAGGTCGCGCCGGATGCGCCGGAGGGCTTTGTCGTACACAGCCATGCAAATGACGACCCCATGTTGTGCCGCGACTACGTTCGCCAGCGGCTCGGGCTTCCTGATTGGCGCTCCGCAAGCGCGCGTAACTGGCAACAGGCAGCTAAATCTCAGGTGCCAGATCAGGCTAAGTTGAAGAGCCTCGCTCTAAAGATTTGGGATGAGAGCACCAACCCGATCGGTACCGCTGTCGAACACTATCTCAGCGATCATCGCGGCCTTGCCCTCCCGCCGGAATTGGCCGGCAACTCCATCCGTTTTCACCCGAAGCTGTACTTCGACCACCACACGCATTTGCCCGCCATGGTTTGCCTTTGGCGTTCGATCGACACGGCCGAGCCCTGTGGCATTCTTCGTACCTGGCTCGATCCTAAGGACAACAAGAAGGTCAGCCGGAAGAACCTCGGTCGAGCCAGCGGCGCGGCAATCCAATTCGATAAGGCAACGAGCTGTCTTACGATCGGAGAAGGCGTCGAGTCCGTGTTGTCCGCGCGTGCCGCTGGCTATTCGCCTGCATGGGCACTCGGCTCCAGTGGATCGGTTAAGTCGTTTCCCGTGCTCAAGTCATTGAGCGAACTCGTCATCCTTGAAGAAAACGATCAGACGAGTCCGCCAGACGTCGCGATCTGCTCGAACCGCTTTCTCGAAGCCGGTCTCGCGGTCACCATTATCGCTTCGAAGGTTGGAAAGGACTTCAACGACGCATGGAGGGCGGCGCAATGACCGTCAAAAACCTGTTGTCGGTGCGAAAAATGGAGCCGTCGTCCCGGCCGTCGCGAAACGCGACTTCCTGGCTTAGCAAGTGCATCGTCGACGAGAAGGGTCGCATCATTCCCAATGTTGCGAACGTCGCCCTTGTGATGCGCAACGCGCCTGAACTCGTTGGTCTCTTGAGATACGACGAAATGATGCAGGCTACGTACGTCTGCAGGCCCATCCCGATTTACGATGGACCGATGTCCAATGATCCTCATTGGAAGCGCCACCCCCTTTCCGATGTCGATTTGACGGCTATTCAGGAATGGCTCCAGTTTTCGGGGATGCGCCGTGTTGGAAGAGATACGGTGTATGACGCCGCCCAGCGTGTCGCCAGGAAACTCGCCTTTCACCCGGTGCGGGACTACCTGAATCAGTTGATTTGGGATGGCCGTGATCGCCTATCGTCCTGGCTGTCCTATTACTGCGGGGCAGAACAATCGGACTATGCCGCGCAAGTTGGCCGTCTGTTCATGATTTCCATGGTCGCTAGAATTTTCCAGCCTGGCTGCAAATCCGACTACATGCTGATTTTGGAAGGACAGCAAGGTATCAGCAAGTCGACCGTATGCAAGATTCTGGGCGGCGAATGGTTTTCCGATTGTTTGCCCGATGTCGCCAACGGCGGCAAGGATCTCCTCATGCATTTGAGTGGCAAATGGCTGATCGAGATCGGCGAGCTCAGCGCAATGAGCAAGGCGGATTCAAACAAGCTCAAGGAATTTATCACCCGCGAGAGCGAGGTTTATCGTCGGCCGTACGACCGTCTTGAAACCGAGCAAAAGCGGCAGTGCGTCTTCATCGGCACCACGAACAAGTCAACCTATTTGAGAGATGAAACCGGCGCTCGTCGCTTCTGGCCCGTGACCACGACGTCAATCGATACCGATGCTCTCAAGGCTGATCGTGATCAACTCTTTGCGCAGGCCACGGCAGAATACCATCGCGATAAAAAATGGTGGCCTGACAGCGACTTTGAGAGAGAGCGTATTGCGCCTCGCCAGGAAGCTCGGTACGACGCCGACGTATGGGAAGATTTGATCGTCTCTCACTGCAAGACCATTGGCAAAGCCATGATCTGGGAGATCGCGCGAGACGCGCTTCGATTAGATGTCGCGAAGATCACTCGAGCGGACCAGAACAGGATTGCCGCGATTCTTGAGCGCATTGGCTGGGTTCGCCTCAGCAAGGACTCGAAAGGTAACCGCTACTGGGCACCAGACAGCACCGCCGCCCTGAAGAGAAGCGGGCCGGACAGCTACTAGCTACTGCATTCTCGCAGCACACAATTTCAAGCCTCGGGGATCCCCCGAGGCCTTTTTCGCTTTGGACCGGTGTTCTTGTTACGACCGAGACGTATTGCTCAATTGGATGGAGTGCGCCTGCCCACTCAAAGTGGAAGTAAGAGTCCATGAAAAAGAAAAGGGCCTACGGCGCACCACGGCCAACACGGCGGACTTCTCTATTGATCTGTAGTACGCGTCTTCGCTAATCATATGGGAATGTCCGCCGTAGTCCGCCGTGCGCCGTGGCGCTTCAATCGCACGCAGGCACTGACCCAAAACGGGACACCCCCAGTCACTTCTTTTTTCATGGAAGGTTATAGCGAGTGTCGCTGTGACGGAGCGGTGGAAAACCCCCTTTACCCAGCCAAAACGTAATTTACGCAGGCTCCTCGCCGACCATCGCGAGCAGCGACGCCTGAGCCTCGGTATAGGCCTTGTCGCCGGGATGTCGCGGCCTGGCCGGCGGCGGGTTGAACGTGACGCCGGGCAGCGGCAGGGGGTTGCGGCCGTTCAGGTATAGCTCGATCAGGGCCTCGTGGAGCCCGTAGTCGCACATGTCGGCATTAAGCGCCATTCGCTCGATCGCGGGGCGATCCGAAGCGCCAATCCTTCCAGTACCGAGAATGCCGCGGCCGCGGAACTCGGTAGTTCGCCCATCGGTTAGTGCAACGGTTTGTTCGCGCGGCGTACAGACTCAAGGTTCACCATGGATGTGATCGTTACACCCGCAGAGGGAGGCACGGTTTGGCAGCTGACGGACCTGCTCGGCCGCTCGATGGGGCGCATCACGGCAAGCGCTCCCCGTCAATTCATGATCTATCCGGGGGGGGGCCACGCCTCGGAAACTATGGCCGGCATACAGCGGGGGCCGCACGCCTCGCTCGACGCCGCACTGGCTGAGATCGAAAGGCACACCCGGGGCGTCTGCCGACGCAATCCTGGCGAAGATCAGCTTTAGACAGCGCCCAACAATCCAGCTCGTCGCTAGAGTATCTACCGCGAGAGGATTTATGTATTTTACAAGTAACACCCTGATCTTGCAGCTCAATGTCCATGCGTCGCGACCGACCTCAAGCGCCCAGATTGCCTGATGACGGGACCATCGGTTCCGGTAGAAGGACTTGTGGATTTTCGCGAGAGGACCGAGGCGAATGTGGGCTCCGGCGATGTCACCGCTCGATCATTTGCGGTGCCGTGTTCGCCGAGATCTTTTGGCGGCTGGGCTTGACGCAACCCTGACAGTGCGGAGGGAACCCGCTTGAGCCGCTTGGTCATCGTCTCCAACCGTGTCGCCTTGCCGGGGGAAGCTGCGCAGCGCAGCGGCGGGCTTGTGACCGGCCTCGTCGACGCTCTGCATCAGGCTGGAGGCTTATGGTTCGGGTGGAGTGGCAAGCTTGGAGAAACAACACCAGAGCCGAACGTTTTTGAGACCGAGGGAGTGACGTACGCTACCGTCGATCTTACCCGCGCGGACCATGACGGCTACTACAGCGGCTTCTCCAACGCGGCACTGTGGCCCTTATTCCACTATCGCCTTGACCTCATGAACTTTACCCGCCGGGACTTGGCCGCCTATCGACGGGTGAACGCCCTGCTCGCCGACGCCCTCGCGCCCCTGCTCAGGCCGAGTGACCTCGTCTGGGTGCATGACTACCATCTGATCCCGATGGCCGAGGAACTTCGCCGCGCCGGGGCCACACAACGGATCGGGTTCTTCTTGCATACGCCGTTTCCGGCGTTGGGGGTGCTGGCGACCCTTCCTCACTACAGCGACCTGCTGAAATCACTGTGCGCTTACGATCTCGTCGGCTTCCAGACGGTGGAGGATTTGACCGCCTTCCATGACGCCATCCTTCGCCGCGCAGGCGGCAAGGTTTCGTCCGATGGCCACGTTCACGCCTTCGATCGGGATCTACGCGCCGGCGCCTTCCCGATTGGTATCGATACTGAAGCCATCGCCGACATGGCCGGTCGCGCTGTGAAATCCCGAACGGCACGCCGGCTGCAGGAGAGTCTCCGGGGGCGCAAGCTCATCATTGGGGTTGACCGGCTCGATTACAGTAAGGGACTCGAGCACCGGTTCAAAGCGTTCGCCGCCTTTCTCGACGGCTATCCCGCGTACCGCAACCACGTCCGCTTCCTGCAGATCGCCACCGCAACGCGCAGCGACGTTCCTGAATACCGTGCGCTGCGGCAGAGGCTCGGTGCGCTGGCAGGCGACGTGGCCGGTCGCTTCGCGGAACTCGATTGGGCACCGATCCAGTATTTGAACAGGAGCTTTTCGCAGCGCTCGCTCGCTGGCTTCTTTCGGCTCAGTCGCGTCGCTCTTGTCACTCCGTTGCGCGACGGAATGAACCTGGTTGCCAAGGAGTATGTCGCTGCACAGGACCCCGATGATCCCGGCGTGCTCATTCTCTCACCCTTCGCCG
This sequence comes from Bradyrhizobium sp. MOS001, assembly GCF_004634465.1. Lineage (NCBI taxonomy): Bacteria > Pseudomonadati > Pseudomonadota > Alphaproteobacteria > Hyphomicrobiales > Nitrobacteraceae > Bradyrhizobium > Bradyrhizobium sp. MOS001. Next base: position 14,943 of record NZ_SPVJ01000071.1, on the reverse strand, counting down.
GCGCGGCCTATGAACTCGACGCTGCCGTGATCGCCAACCCGTATGACCCCGACGCCGTCGCCGAAGCATTGCAGACAGCGCTGGGGATGCCACTTGGGGAGCGATGCGAGCGTTGGCGGACCATGATGGCGGTACTACGCCGCAATAGCATTGCGGCGTGGCGCGAGAGTTTTCTTGGCGCTCTTAGCCGCTAACTTGGGATGTCGTCCGGAACGTAGCATCGGTGCAGCAAGTCGCGATAATCTCGTTCGTCAACGAGGTTGCCCCAGTCCGCCGATAAGGTGTTACTTCGAAATCATCTCCCCGGCGGAAATGATCCACGAGTGACGGGACCACTTGCATCCGCTTCATCGTCGCGCTGAACCAGATAGACCAAAGGCAAGTCGCCCACAGTTCTCCGCTTTCGCGTCAACGCAGTACACTTCTTCTGCTTCCCATCCCAAAGCGGTCCGTACCGGATCGTCATACCCTCTTAACTGTGGATGCAACGAATGACCAACGAGCAAGGCCACAAAGTGCACCTAAGTCCCGAAGATCAGGAGCGGTTGCGAGAACTTCGGGCACAAAAGCCAGCCCGCAACGTACCCAAGCTCGCACTGACGCCGGGCGCGATGCTTGCCGACCGGGTTGCTGAAACAGTTGGTTCTTGGCGCTTCATCATCATCCAAAGCGTCCTACTTGGCATTTGGATCATTCTGAACATGATAGCGTTCATCAACCATTGGGACCCTTATCCCTTCATCTTGCTGAACTTGGTTCTTTCTTTCCAAGCAGCCTACGCAGCGCCCATCATCATGATGAGCCAGAACCGTCAATCCGAGATTGACCGCAGGCACGCAGAACACGACTACCGAATAAATGTGAAGGCTGAACTCGAGATCGAATTGCTGCACAACAAGATTGACGCCTTGCGTGAGCAAGAAATCTTGCAGCTACTCAACATCATTCAGCGTTTGTCCGCGCACCTTGCGCCCGAGCTTGTCGCGGCTATCGAGGCCGAAGCGGTGTCGGGAAAGACCTAGGCGGTGACGACCTTGTCTGTCATGGACCAGAAGGGAAGCGGGAAGCACTGATGTTTATCGGGCACGAGATTTTCATTCCCGCTCTATCGTCGAGGTGTCAGTTAGAGGGCACTTGTAGCGCTGACACCTTCGAGGCGACGCCAAGTTCGACCGGATCCGTTAGTCAAGGCACAGGCTGCTCGCGATGTTCCTGAAGCAGTTCTTCAAGTCGTTTTTCGCACCACGTGAACACCGTCGCCTCGGCCAAGGCAACGGCCTCAGTGCGGGGGCATCTGAGGCCGCTAAGCCTTCCGCCGGGCATTGGGGCAAAATGTCGACCGGTCAGTGGGCTTGGTTCTCGAAGATAAGATCTCCGATTGCGGAGGACCAAGAAGTCCCAAGATCAATCGTTCCGGCCGTTTGAGAATATTGCCTGTCCTAACTTGGGCAATATTCGAAAGGCTCAGGACGTGCCCCTCCGCCCTCGGGGCTCACCGCCGGCACTGACTTGCCATTTGGCGGAAGCGATGACTTCGGTGCGTCGCCGTCTTTGGGTAGCGCTCGGACAAGCAATCCGCTCGAGCGACCCCAACGACGAGGTCAAAAAAGGTACATCCGAAAGCGATGCCGGCAATCCTCACTACTATCGAGGAGTATGAAATCTGGATGCGCGCGCCCTGGGAGGAGGCCAAGGCGCTGCAGCGACCGTTGCCGGACGGCGCACTGAAGATCGTCGCGACAGGAGAAAAGGAAGACCCCGCCGGATCGGCGACGTGACCGAAGAACGACGTAGCAGGCTGGGCCCCAAATATGCGTCGCTCAAGGCCGCCGACGCTCGGCCCGTTCGATAGGACGCGGGCGCGCTACGTCTGATCAATGCTGCCCTAGGTCAGGCGGAGCGACGGCCAGTCATTTCCACAGCGAGCAGCAGCGCTGCGCGGCTCGCGCTGATGGACGCAATGCCCTGCCCGGCAATATCATAGGCGGTGCCGTGTGCAGGCGTGCAGATCGGGAACGGGAAGCCGCCGAGCAGGGTCACGCCGCGATCGAACCCCATCAGCTTCATCGCGATCTGACCCTGGTCGTGGTACATCGTCAGCACCGCATCGAAGGTGCCGGCCTTGGCGCGCAGGAACACGGTGTCGGCAGGAAACGGACCCTCCACGGCGATGCCCTCGCGCTGGCCGGCTTCGACCGCGGGCGCAATGATGTCGATCTCCTCGCGGCCAAAATTACCGCCGTCGCCGGCATGCGGGTTGAGCCCTGCGACCGCGATGCGCGGACGCGCGAAGCCGGCGTTGCGCATACAGTTGTCGGTCAGCGTGAGCGCGCGGTGGATGCGCCCGCTGGACAGCTTTGCAGCGACGTCCTTGAGCGGAATGTGCGAGGTGACGCGGGCATTCCAGAGCTCGCCCAGCACGTTGAATTCGCTGGCCGGGGTCTTCAGCCCCGCGACTTCCGCCGAAAACGCGATCTCGTCGTCATAATCGGCGCGAGCATACCGCATCGCCTGCTTGTTGAACGGGGTGAAGCAGACGGCATCGACGCGGCCGTCGCGGCCGAGCTCGAGCGCGTGCCGATAGTTCGTCAGGGCGAATTTTCCGCCCGCAGGGGTCGCGGTCTTCGGTTCGACCTCCTTGGGATTGAGATGGCCGAGATCGACGAACAGCGCATCGCCCTGCGCCGCGCGAAGGTCGGCGCCCTGCACCGCCATCCGGAACTGCGGCTTGACGCCGGCGACGCGCGCGCCTTCGTCGAAGATGCGCCGACCGCCGATCACGACCAGCCGGGCCCGATCGCGGATCTCGTCGAGCGCCACAAGCTTTGCCGTCAGCTCGGGGCTGATGCCGGCGGGGTCTCCCATGGCGAGGGCAACGAGCGGCTTTGCGGTCATATGGTCACCTTTTCCTGGCTTGGCGTCTTGGCGGCGGGCGATGCGGGCTTGCGCCAGAGCCGTGCGATCTGCAGCACGAGCGGAAGCAGCAGCAGGGCGATCCCGGCGAGCACGAGGCTCGTCACCAGCTTGTTGGCAAAGAATATCCCGAGCGATCCCTTGGACATCAGCATCGACTGCCGGAACGCGTCCTCGGCCTTGTCGCCGATGACGATCGCCAGCACGAGTGGCGCCAGCGGATAGAATAGCTTCTTGAAGAGATAGCCGACGACGCCGAAGCCGAGCATCATGACCACGTCGAGATAGGAGTTCGACACTGAATAGGCGCCGACGACGCAGATGATCACGATCAGGGGCGCGATGATTACGAAGGGAATCCGCATCAGCGCGGCGAAAACCGGCACGGTGAGCAGCACCAGCGCGACGGCGACGATATTGCCGACATACATCGAAGCGATCAGGCCCCACACAAAGTCCTTCTGGTCGACGAACAGCATCGGCCCGGGATTGAGGCCCCAGATCATCAATCCGCCCATCATCACGGCCGCGGTGGCCGAGCCGGGAATGCCGAGCGAGAGCATCGGCAGCAGTGCGCTGGTGCCGGCAGCATGATCTGCCGTCTCCGGCGAGATGATGCCTTCGACCTCGCCCGTGCCGAAGTGTCGGCCGCGCCGCGAGAAACGGCGGGCGATGCCATAACTCATGAAGGACGCCGCGGTCGGGCCGCCCGGCGTGATCCCCATCCAGCAGCCGATTGCCGCGCTGCGCAGCAACGCAACGCTGTGCCGCGGCAGGCGCCCGACCGCGCGAAACACCTCGCGCCAATCGATCTTCGATGAGACGGCGCGGGCATGAAACTCCTCTTCGACGGCGACCAGGAGCTCGCCGATGCCGAACAGGCCCATGACTGCGACGACGAAATTCACGCCCTTCACCAGCTCGTCGACGCCCATGGTGAGGCGCACGCTGCCTGAGACGGTGTCGATGCCGATGGCGGCGATTGCAAATCCGATCGCCAGCGCCACGACGGTCTTGATCGGTGCCGCGCCGCCCATGCCGACGAAACTCGCAAAGGCAAGGAAATACACCGCGAAATATTCCGGCGGCCCGAAAGCGAGCGCGACCTGCGCCACCCACGATGCGAGAAATGTGATCAGGATGACGCCGACCAGCGCGCCGAATGCGGCCGAGCCAAAGGCGGTGGCAAGCGCCGTGGTCGGCCGGCCGTCGCGCGCCATCGGGTAGCCGTCGAAGGTGGTTGCGACCGACGACGGCTCACCGGGGATGTTGAACAGGATCGAGGTCACGGAGCCGCCGAACAGCGCCCCCCAATACATGCTGGAGAGCAGAATGATCGCCGACACCGGCTGCATGCCAAAGGTCAGCGGCAGCAAAAGCGACACGCCGTTCGGTGCGCCAAGGCCCGGCAACACGCCGACGAGGATGCCAAGCAGCACGCCGATCACCATCAGAACCAGATGCGGCATGGTGATTGCGATGGTGAAGCCGTGCAGGAGTTCGTGGAGGTTGTCCATCGTTCCTCCCTCAGAACCCGAATGCGGCGGCGAGCGCACCGTGCGGCAGCGACACCTGGAACATGCGCTCGAACACCACGTAGAGTCCAAACGAGGTCGCGACTGCCATCATCGACGAGCGAAACAGGGATTGATGCTTCGGCAGCGCGAGCACCGCGAAGACATAGACGGCCGAAGCCAGATAGATCCCGGCCAGCGGTATCGCCGCAACGAAAGCCGCTGCCGGCACAAACAAGCCTGCGAGCCGGCGCAGCTCGAGCGGCGTGATGGCGACCGGGACACTCGCGAGCGTGACACCCGGCAGGGCGCAGCGCGCCAGATTGTAGAGGCTCCCGAGCAAGATGATGACGCCGGTCAGGAACGGGAAGGTGCCGGAATCCACCCCCGTACTCGACCAGCCGATGCCGTTGTCGAGACTGGAGACGACGACCGCGACACCAAAGCTGCCGGTGAGGAATGCGGTCGATAGTTCGAGAGCGCGGCGCGATATCATCAGCGGCTCCAGCCGGGCGCGGGATAATGGGACATTATTGCCTGGCGGCTCGCCGTCTCACTTGATTAGCCAGCCCTGCTCGCCTGCAACCTGCTTGAGGTGTTCGAGATCCTCCTTGATGAACTTGTCGAAGGCATCACCGATCAGGAACGTGTCCACCTGAGACGTCTTCTCGATGTAGTCCTTCCATTCCGGCGTCGCCTGCACCTTCTTCATGAGGTCGATGTAGAACGCAGCCTGGTCCGGCGTGACCTTGCCGGGCAGCCAGACCGTCCGCGGCTGCTCATATTGCTTGATGTCGAGGCCCTGCTCGACGCAGGTCGGCACATCGCTCCAGCCTTCGGTCGCGGTGACCTTGGCGCCCTGAGGCAGCCGCTTCGGGCTGAAAACACAAAGCGGGCGCTGCGTGCCGCCGCGCCATTGCCCGACGCTCTCGCTGGGATTGTTGACGTGAGAGTCGAGGTGTCCGCCGGCAAGCTGCACGGCGGTTTCGGCACCACTCTTGAAGGGGATGTAGGTCAGCTTCACATGACCGGCCTTCTCGATCATGCGGGTGAGAACTTCATCCGTGTCCTTTGACTGCGCCCCACCCATCTTGAAGTCACCCGTTGCGGCGGCCTTCAGATAGTCGCCTGCGGTCTTGTAGGGCGAGTCCTGCTTGACCCAGAGCAGGAATTCGTCCTGCGCCATGGCGGCGATCGGGGTCAGATCGGTGTAGTTGAAGGCGACCTTGGAGACGAGCGGCTGCTGCCAGGCATTCGACGTTCCGAAGATCACCTTGTAGGGATCGCCGGCCGACGCCTTGCCGTAGACATAGCCTTCCGCACCGCTGCCGCCGGCCTTGTTGACGACGACGATCGGCTGATCCGTCAGCTTGTACTTGGTGATGATGTTCTGCACCGCACGGGCGATATTGTCGGTGCCGCCGCCCGGCCCGGCCGTGGCCACGAACTCGATCGGCTTTTGCGGTTGCCATGCCGCGAGCGCCGGCACGGTGCCGGCAAGTACGGCTGCAGCCGCGGACAGCAGAAGCTTTGACGTCCCACCCATGATCTCCTCCAGCTTTTTATGTTTTGCTTTATTTGCCTATCGACGTCCGGTCAGGCGACGCGTTCCTCGCGTCTTCCTGGGGCCAGAACGATTGCGCCTTCTTTTGCCAGCGCTTCGATCTGCTTCTGGTCGAACCCGTACTCGGCCAGCACCTCGCTTGTATGCTCACCATAGACCGGCGCGCCCGTGCGCACTTTGCCTGGGGTCTCCGAAAACTTGACGGGAAGCCCGATCGTCTTGACGGGACCGAGCGTCGAGTGCTCGACCTCGACGACCATCTCGCGTGCCAGCGTCTGTGGATCGCTGAGAGCTTCCAGCATGTCGTGCACGGGTCCGCACGGCACGCCGTTCTCGTCCAGCGCCGCCAGCCAATGCGCCCGCGACTTGGTGCGGAAACGCTCGCTCAGGACCGCTTCGAGCTCCTCCAGGTTCGCCATGCGGTCGGCACCGTTGACGAAGCGCGGATCGGCGGCCAGTTCGCTTGCGCCAAGCGCTTCCAGCATCAAGAGCCAGTGCTTCTTGTTGGCGCCGCCCACAACGAGCCAGCCATCCGAGGCCTCGAACGCCTGGTACGGCGCGTTGAGCGGATGGGCCGAGCCCATGGCGCGCGGCGCGGTGCCCGCGGCCAGCGCGATCGTGGACTGCCAGTAAGTTTGCACCAGCGCGGCCTCGTAGAGCGAGGTCTCGACCCACTGCCCTTCGCCGGTCTTGAGGCGGTGCGTGTAGGCGGCCAGAATGCCCATGCTCGCGAGCAGGCCTGCGGTGATGTCGGAAAGCGGCGGACCGCATTTGACGGGCGGGCCGTCGGGGCGTTCGCCGGTAAAGCTCATGATGCCGCTCATGGCCTGCGCGACGAGGTCGAAACCGCGGCGGTGCTTGTAGGGACCGGTGCGGCCAAAACCCGAGAGCGAGCAGTAGATCAGCGTTGGATGCTGCTTGTGTAGCGCCTCATAGCCGAAGCCGAGGCGCTCCATGGCGCCCGGCGCAAAATTCTCGACCAACACGTCGGCGCCTGCGATGAGCCGCCGCAGCACCTGTTTGCCGCCTTCGGTCTTGAGGTCCAGCACGATGCCGCGCTTGTTGCGGTTCATCATCAGGAAGGAGGCCGCCTCATCGCCGATCTTCGGCGGCACCGAATGGCGGGTATCGTCGCCGTTCGGCGATTTCTCGATCTTGATGACGTCGGCGCCCATGTCGGCGAGCATCAGGGTGCAGGTCGGCCCGGCCATGACATGGGTGAGATCGACGACCTTGAGGCCGGCCAGCGGTCCCGAACGACGTGAGGTGGATTGCGATCGATCGCTTTGCATCGGGGCGTCCTATCGACCGCGCCATTGCGGCGCGCGCTTGTTGAGGAAAGCATCGAGCCCTTCGCGAAAATCCTGGCTCGTGTAGCACATGAGAATGAGGTCTTCGCCCTCGTCGCGCGTCAGCCGCTTTTGCAGGCGTGCGACCGCCTGCTTGGTTGCGGTCAGTGTCAGCGGCGCGTGACCGGCCAGCAGCCGGGCGACCTCGTCGGCGCGCTTGTCGAGCGCGGCGATGTCATCGACGACCTCGCCGAGCAGCCCGACGCTGGCGGCCTCCGTGGCATCGACGAGACGCGCGGTGAAAATCAGATCCTTGACGCGCGCCGCGCCAATCAATGCGGTGAGACGGCTGACATTGGACATCGACAGGCAATTGCCAAGCGTCCGGGCGATCGGAAATCCGATCTTGGCGCTTTTGGTACCGATGCGCAGGTCGCAGGCTGCGGCAATGCCCGCCCCGCCACCAGTGCAAAACCCGTTGATCGCGGCGATGGTCGGCACGCGGCACTGCTCGAGCGTGGAGAGCACGCGATCGATCCGGTTCTCGTAATCGATCGCGTCCTGCGGCGTCTTGAATTCGCGGAACTGGTTGATGTCGGTGCCCGAGGCAAAGGCCTTGTCGCCTGCACCGCGCAGCACTAGCACCTTGATCGAGTGATCGGTGTTGGCCTCTTCGCAGATCGCGGCGAGCCGCTCGTACATGGCGAAGGTGAAGGCATTCCGCGCCTGCGGGCGGTTGAAGCTGATCCGCCCGATGCCGTCCTGGCGTTCAAAAAGAAGGTCTTCCGTCTCCGCGGCTTGGTCCATTTCCTCGTATCCTCGTTGTTTTTTGTATTTTTGAATGCAAAAATTTAGATTTTCAAGCTATAACTTCAACTCCTTCGCAGCTTAGTTCGCTTTTGCATGCAAAATAGAGATGGATCCCATGCTTCATGAGGAGGTCGTCGGTCGCATCCGCGCCATCCTGCTCGACGGGGAAATCCCGCCGGGCGCGCGGATTCCCGAGCGCGAGCTGTGCGAACGGCTCCAGATCTCGCGCACGCCGCTGCGCGAAGCGCTCAAGGTCCTCGCCGCCGAAGGGCTGGTGCAACTCCTGCCCCATCGTGGCTCGCGCGCGGCAAGGCTGACCGACAAGGACATGCGCGACCTATTCGAGGTCTGTCAGGGCCTCGAAGCGCTCGCCGGCGAGCTCGCCTGCGAGCGCGTCACCGATAACGAGATCGCGGAGATCGCCGCGGCGCACGCTGCGATGGTGCAGGATTATCGCGAGGGCGATTTGATCCAGTATTATCGCGGCAACCGCGCCATCCACGAAGCGATTGTCACTGCGGCCGGCAATCCCGTGCTCACGGTGCTCTACGCCTCAGTGACCGCACGCATCCGCCGCGCCCGATACGTCACGCCGATGACGCCGCTGCGCTGGGCGTTCGCCGTCAGCGAGCACGAAGCCATCCTGAACGCGCTGCAGCGCCGCGACGGCGTCGGCCTCTCCCACATCCTGCGCACGCATCTGCGCCACAAGCGCGAAGAGGTTCTGGAAGCAGGGTTCGTCGAAACGGACGGCAATGATGTCATCCGCGAAATCGCGTAAGGTATCCCATCGACATGGTTGGGTTTCTTTTGCCCGCCGAAGCGTCACTCGCGATCTGGCATTAGAGTCGCAATTCCCGACCCGGCATCGAAGGCAGCCTTTGCCAGCAGCGGCAGAAGCACCCATGCCTGACGAAGCTCGTTATTCGAGGCGGAACGGGAGCGCTTCGCGCACCCAGGTTGGACTTTCTGCATCCCAAAAAACGTGGGGTTGCTTGCAAGTTTCATGAGCAAGGCGTCCTGGCCCTGGCCAAGTTGTATCGCGCCATGCGCTGAACCGCGATATCGGGCTTTCGATAGCGAGCACAGCCTTCACGAAAGGATCGAAGCTGGTCGACGAAGAGCAGTTTGGCCCCGTGCTCCCGCTGATCAAATATTCCGATAAGAACGACGCGATCCGCCGCGCCAATGCCACGACCTACGGTCTCGGCGCCTCGGTCTGGTCGTCCGACATCAACGGCCGCTCTCGCCTGCTACGACTTGAACACCTTCGTGGTGTCTGGATCGACGAATTCCCGATCTTTCTCGACGAGTGTCGACGCGCTTTGCCTCAGAAAACGTTAGCTAACGAGCTCCGCCAAGCGATCGAGATCCAGTCGAGATGGTTGAACTTGAGCGCTACCCGCATCGAGCCGTGAACGAGCTTCAAGTGTCCAATCGTATTCGACACCGTAGAGCTCTCAAACTTCGTCACGGGCCTCAATTTGGTCTTACCTGGACCGCTTGGCCCCCACCAGAACCGGACAGCTGATCGAGACCGTGCGGTTCAAAGCATCGATTGTCTGCTGCAACCTCATGATCATGGCGCGTTCGGCCTCGATCGTCTGCCTGGTGCTATCGACCGCCGGCGGGCCGATGTCACCAGTCGACATTTCGCCGGAATCAAGCAGGCGGATTCGGTCGTTAGCGAGATCAATCAGATTCTGAAGCTGTTCGGTCCAATGAGTGGGCATGCTGAAACTATTGCGAGGTAAGTGTGATTCAAAGTGTGAGGACGATTCCCTAATCAAATATTGCGTCACTGACCCGGAAATTTCCCGGGTTGACGTCCGCCGGATCGGGGTGCCAGTCAACCCGATCACTCCGAAAGCAAATGGCTGCCGATCGCTCGGCCGCCCACCGGAAGAAGATATCCTGTGGTGCTGAAATCGCCAGCCCCGGTGCGCTCGGCAATCTAGCGTGAAGGTGCGCCGCGCGCGATTCCGGTTATCTACTGTGCGCCGAAAGTCGCATGAACCGTTGCTCACCCGGAAATTTCCCAGGTTGACGGGTGACCGACCAACCGCCATCGCTCGGACAATGCAGACGATCTGGTCTTACTGGGCTCACGACGGCCACTTCTACGTCGTTTACCTCTGCCCTCGCTCGCCGGAGTCGACGTGCGTGTGGATGGTCGCATAAGCTCGGGCCGGCCGGCGCCAAGATCGTGGCGCTATGGCCTCCCCGATCGCGGGTTGATGGTCGACGCGCGCTGTTGGCGAGGTCGCATGAGGCGAGACGCACAAACCGCAGTCCGTTCCCATGCGAAGGCCGCCGGCCTGTCGCGATCGGGCCTCGTCCTTCACGCCTTGGCAGGCCTGTGCGGAATATTGACGATGTCCGGCGCCGCTTGAGTGCTTTCCTGGAACAAGGCTTACGTCGACAAGCGCGGCTCCGGAGTCAAAGGCATTGGCCACAATGCCGCTGCCGCAAGATAAATAGCGGGAAGCCGCTTCGCTCCCCCTCGGAGGATTGCTGCATTTGCCGCCACGTCACTTCTTCAGCGCTTTCACTTAGCGTGTCCGCGGCATTTTGCAAACACCGTTGACGCCGCTTCGTGTTTTGAGGCGCACTTCTTGCCGTTCTTCAGCGCCTTTGCGGTGGTGCCTTCCGCGGTCTGCTCCCATGATTGGACGGCACAGGGTTGCCGCATCGCATGGAGAATTCCATGCGATGCGATCCCTGAATCCTTGCAGGGCCTCACGCCGCCTTCGCAGCCTTGTCTGCTGGGGCGGTATCCATGGCGCGCATGTAGAGATCGAGCAGTGACTCGCGCTCGTCGCGCTCGTCCTGGTCCTGCTTGCGCAGCTTGATGATCTCCTTGAGGATCTTGACGTCGAAGCCCTCGCCTTTGGCTTCCGAAAAGACTTCCTTCTTCTGCTCGTTCAACTCCTGCAGCTCGGTGTCCAAGTTCTCGATCCGCTCGACGAAGGAACGAATTTTTCCGCCGGGAATGGTGATGTCTGACATGGTGCCTCCTTGCTGAATGAGGCCGTGAAAATGAGAGCAAAGAGATAACCAATCCCTTAACCTGGGCCCGTTTGAAGCAGCTAGTCAGGGTATTGATCAGGACGCTCGGGAACCTATCGCGCGCCCTCCTCGCGGTAGCCTGCCAACTCCGCCCGGTTCGGTGTTCTACCGAGCCCCGGACCGGATCTAGGTCAGGCCTTTGCCAACAATTCGCGAGACCTCTGCCTCATCGCCTCGTTTTCAAGATAGACGGTCCCGTTTGCTATGCTTCGGCTCGTGATGCGAACGTTGGCCTGAGTCACTGCTTCGGCAGTGAAGCGGTGAATTGTCCCGTTCTCCAGCCCAAACATATCACCCGCGAGATGGAACGAGTTGATTTGTCGGCGGCCGTCGGAGAGCATCTTGTAGGTCCGGATTGCACCGGAGACCGGATTGGGTGCAGCGGTCATAGAGGTCACTCTCAGTTACAAGCGCGCGAAGCCGAAAATTTTAAGCTAAGACGATTCCGGCGCGCCTTGTTGATGCAAATCAAGCTCGCCAAACAGGAGAACTGGTTGCAGCTAGGCTCGCTTTTGGCGCAGATTGTCCGTCAAGATATAGATGCTGATCAGGGCGACCCAGGCGGGCAATATCGCAAAACTCCAGCTGATGTAGTAGCTGCCGATCAGAAGCGTCGCAGCGAGCAAGTACCCAATAAAGGCGATCCAGCGCGGCGCGAGGCCGGTGTAGATCACAACGGTTGACATGGAGATCATGAAGACCGCCGCCATCTTGATCGCATACACATTCATGACGACCAGGTGCGCTACGCGCGCGATCCATGCGTGCCACACCTCCGACTTCATGGGGTCTTCCGAACTTCGCACGGAACGGACGGCGTGCAGCGCCTTGGGGCATGCCTCGCAGCCAGGGAAATCAAACGCGCTTGCATCAGGTGGCCTTCATGTCGTTTTCGGCGGGCGCAACTCGCTGTTGGTCCAAGCTTGAAAGTCCGGAACCTGCATTGGATCGATGTCGTCGCACCTGATACACCGAAACTTGCGACCGCCTGTCTTGACGATCACGAAGTGCATCGGCTTACCGCATTTCGGACAGATCGGGCTGGGAGAGTTTTTGGGCATGGCTACTCACGCTGAAAAGGCGCGAGTCTTCTGCTCACAGTCATCGGATAGCTGCCGAAGATAGGCCGATGATGGAACACGCTAGTTAACTATTGTGACAGCTGCATCAAGAAAGAACGGGACTACGTATTGTTAGTAGCCACTCTTTCTGGGGCATTCACAACGCAATCCCCTGTTAGCCCAGTGGCGTGAGGCGGACACAAGGCGTTCGCGTGCCAAAGCTGAATGCCATCATCGCGATGACCGGTCAGCTTTGTTGCCTGTTCGATAGCTTGAGCATCCGTGTCGCAAACAATGACCTCAGGCGGACCCATGATGTGTCCGACTTCGCTGATCCGGAACGCACGGTAGACTTGCGAGATCATATCTTTCGGGCCGCCTCAACCCGAGCGGCTCGCTTCGCTTCCTCGTCCGCCAATAGTCGCGTCGCTGTAGTGCGCCTGTCTGTAGATCGAGCGCGACGGCTGCGCCCCGCGCCAAACGAGAGCCCCGGGGGGAAGGGACTTTCCACGCCGGCCGTCTGCATACGTGAAAATAAAATAGCGGTGGGCTGGGCGTCTCTAAAGGGCCTTATTCTGATTGACATGAATCAATCGAGTGGAGCTACCGCAGTGTTCTTATTTGCTGCCTCTGCGAGCCTCGTTGTCGCATACGCGATTTGGCTGAAGCGAGAGACCGTTTTGCGAATATGCCGATCCGGATCAGAATGCTCGGGAGCAGCGCGCAATGAAAAATGGGCTTTATTCAGTCAGCCTGAAAGGGTTCGATAGCGAGGATTGGCCGCCAGGCGGCGTCGTTGTTCTTCTGGATGGGGTGATGTTGGGAGGCGGCCCGTATACGTACTACACCGGCTCGTGCTCTTTCAAAGACGGTATATTTAAGGGCGAACTTGTTCTCAATCAGCACAATTTTCCTCCACCCAGTCACGTGTTTTTCAACGCAAAGAATGTGGGCATCGGTGTCTCGGGCACCTACGAGGACAATCAGGCCGAACTGACTGGCATCGCGCTGGTCGGGAAAAGAAGCCTCACGCTTCAAGTGACCTTACTGAGACTGGCGGAGCTTAACCTCATCGAGCGCAAAGGCTACGGGTATGCCGCATAACCTGTGCGGCGTAGGCGACGCTTGAGGACTGAGGGTCAGAAGGCGAAGAAATCAGCATGAGCAAATCTCGTCCGCTACGCCCCACTAAGCTGACCTCAGTGAGGGGTGTCGCCACTTCGCTGATGGGCCATGTGTGGACTCTGTGGCACTGGCAATTTGGTTGGCGTTAAGGCTTGTTAGTGCAACTGACACGTGTCTTCGTATTTGGGCCCCCTATGAAGCGTACGAAACAGACCTTGGCTTTGGTTGGCTCGACCCTATCGATAACCGTCATCGCGGCAGCAACGTGCTCCTTGTTTTGGCATAAAAGCCTGACGGCGTTTCTTTCCTTTGTAGTTATCGTCCCGGTCTTTCTTATCCTCGCGCTAGGCCTTCTGAAACAAGCGCGCGCCCGATGAACAGGGCTTGGTATGTCTGCTCGGGGTCAGAAGCAGCGGTCAAGGCAAGTGCGGCTCGACGTCCGGTCGACCGTCGACAGCCGACATTGGACCTGCACTGGATGCGATTGTGAAATGGTTCACAGATCGGAAAAAAAATTCGGGGAACGTTCCTTCGAACGTTTCTTGTTTCTGTCATCTAAGTGCGCAAGAATTGAAGGGCCAGGATTTAAAGCCCGGCCAAGGGGAATTTCGGCGTTGGTGGAAAATATTCTGCTCCAGCGACGGGCACCTCACCCGTGAAGCAAAAAGGAATGAGATAGTAGCCGTCAAAGGAAGACGATGATGATCGACGACCACTTGGCGCGTGCACACCGCAACAACATTCAACGCTATCGCCACTTATTGCAGACTAGCCTGACAGAGGTTGAGCGCCAGTTTGTCGAAAGGCACTTGAGTGAAGAGCAATCGTAGCTCGAACCTCGTCTCGTTCTCAAATGAAGCGCACCACGATCCTTTCAGAGGACCGGACAGCCGCTTGGCTCAATTCGTTCAAGCGGTGGTGGGACCGGCGCTGCCGTTGGCAAACTTCTCCGCATCGGAGCGGCAACCAGCGAGAAGATGAGCTCGCTTAGTCTTAGTCTCTACACTGGCCCGACGTGCGAACTCAGACGTTGGAGTTCATGCAAGCCAACTTCGGCAAAGACGGCGCGTACTTTTCCGCCATCGGACGTATCCGATCATGTCGTTGGCGGCTTTCGCAAAGACGAACTGCGCGTCTGGCACGAAGCTTAGGATCTAAGTCCAAGGGCGCCCGGTATGGGCACCAAGCGCCCTTGCACCCATCATCGGCCGATCCAAGGTGTGAGTTCTAAGGGATCGCTGGACGAGCCGACGAACGCTGGATTACCCGCGCGAATCACTAGCATTCACCTGTGTTGCAACCGAGGCGATGAGTGCCCGACGGGCCCCGCCATTTACGTCAATTGTCTTGACCAAGCTCAAGAAAGCAACGGATCGGACGATCCCGATTGCACCAACGGTCAATTGCATGCTCTCAGCGATCGATGAAGATTGAGACAGTTTCGCGTGCTGGACGACCGCTATGAAGGTGCGAGAGCTTGTGGAGACCCTGCAAAGATTGTAAGCGCTGTTCAGCGGCCACCTACCGGATGACGGGGTGATCTGCGAGTCTGCGGTTTGTTCGGACCGTTAGGCTTAGAATGGACACAGTGCATAGTG
>NZ_SPVJ01000070.1:0-23425 GCF_004634465.1 Bradyrhizobium sp. MOS001 | reverse complement strand
GGATCTGTCCGCGCCTTCAACGAAGCGTCCCATCCATATCCCCCATCAGGAAACGGAGGAATCGTAACCGACTCGTGGCTTTTCACACAGCCAGGGTCAAGAGCGGGCCGGGATGGATCGCTAAACTTGCCCCTTGGTTGAGGGGCGTGAGTGAGGTGTGCTCCCGCTCGCATGGGGTAGTTGTCGGTCTGTAGCCAAGTGCGCCAAAAGGGACGTTGGCTACAGCCGCCGATCGCAATCAGATGCAGCGCGCTGCAAGCCCATCCAGCTCCATACGTCAAGCGCACGCCGTCACCCGCGATGACGACGATCTTCTTCCTTCCTTTTGAAGAGCTGACCCCATGAAACCGAAACTCTCGGCTTACGTCTCCGATAGCGTCGCTCAGCGACTGGAACTTGCCGCAAAGCGTCCTGGCAGCAACAAGTCGGCCATCGTGGATGCCGCGCTCGACCGCTTTCTGAATCCAGAGCGAGACACAAGTGGCGACGCGGCGCTGATCCGAAGACTTGACCGCGTGAGCCGGCAGCTCGAACGAGCCGACCGCGACCTCTCGGTCATGGCCGAGACCATCGCACTTTTCATTCGGTACTACCTGACAATTACCCCACCGCTGCCCACTGGTGACCAGGACGCCGCCCGCGCTTTGGGGCGCGAACGGTTCGAAATGTTCGTCGCCCAGGTCGGCAAACGGGTCGCCTCCGGTGGTCGGCTTGTGGCTGACGTCATGGATCGCGTCAGCGCCTCGAAGCCAGATCTCTTTATGCGGAACCTGGAGGAGGGGGCCCCTCTGGGCACTGCCCAGCCTACCGACGTCGGATCCCGTGCGCCGAAGGCGGCGGGCGAGCCGCCGGAGCATTCTCCGGCAGGGCGAGAGGAGGTCGGCAATGTCTGATCTCCTCTCGTCCGAGACCCGGGAGCGGCGGCGCGGCATGCTGCGGACCGCAATGGGGCCGGCAATCGCCGTCGCGCTCGAAGAACCCGACGTTGTCGAGGTGATGGTCAACCCTGACGGGAAGCTGTGGCTCGATCGACACGGTTCGGGCCGCGCCGACACGGGCGTAGTCCTGACGCCACAGGAGTCCGAGCGGATCATCCGCTTGGTCGCCAGCCACGTTCGCGCGGAGGCGAGCGGCACGTCGCCGATCGTTTCGGCCGAGCTCCCGGAGACTGGCGAACGCTTCGAGGGTGTTTTGCCTCCAGTCTCTCTGGCGCCATGCTTCGCCATCCGCAAGCCAGCCACAACGACATTCCGTCTCGCCGATTACGTTAGGGCGCAGACCGTTTCGCCCGTCATGGCCAACGTGTTGACGACCGCAGTGAAGGAAGGGCGCAGCATCCTGATCGCCGGCGGCACCGGTTCGGGCAAAACAACGCTCGCCAACGCGCTGCTGGCCGAGATTGCTGGTCTTGAGGAGAGGGTGGTCATTATCGAAGACACCCGCGAACTGCGCTGCGACGCAAGGGACGCAGTGACCTTGCGGACCAAGCCGGGCGTGGCAAGCCTCGCCGATCTGGTGCGGTCGACGCTGCGTTTGCGTCCCGACCGCATCGTTGTCGGAGAAGTCAGAGGGGCTGAAGCCCTCGACATGCTGAAGGCCTGGAACACTGGCCACCCGGGCGGCATCGCCACCGTCCACGCCAATTCGGCGCGAGCCGCCCTCTACCGGATCGAGCAACTGATCCAGGAGGCCGTCGCAACGGTCCCGCGTCGTCTCATTGGCGAGGCCATCGACCTGATCGTCTTCATCAAGGGGCGGGGTCCCGCCAGACGTATCGAGACGATCACCGAACTCAGGGGCCTCGATTCATCCGGCGATTACCTGCTCGAGACCCCGCCCGGACTTCCAAACACCGCCCATCGTTCTTGATCCAGGGAGACTGCAAGATGCTGACTCAACTGCGTCCATACCTGCGTCCGTGCCTTCGCTGCCCGCGGACGCGCGGACTTCGTGTCGCGGAACTGACCGCGACGGCCACTTGCTTTCTCCTAACCGCTTCGTCGGCGCATGCGGCCGGGTCGGGCATGCCATGGGAGGCACCGCTCGAGCGCATCCTCGAATCCGTGCAGGGGCCCGTGGCCAAGATCGTCGCGGTCATCATCATCACCGTGACAGGCATCTCGCTCGCCTTCGGAGACACCTCCGGGGGCTTCCGAAAGATGGTCCAAGTCGTCTTCGGCCTGTCGATCGCTTTCGCCGCCAGCTCGTTCTTTCTCTCGTTCTTCTCGTTCGGCGGCGGTGCGTTGATCCCATGAGGGCAGATGGATTCGAGCTCGTACTTCATCGTTCGCTCACCGAGCCAATTCTGATCGGCGGCGCGCCACGCGCCGCCGCCATCCTCATCGGCACGCTATCGGCGGTGCTGGCGCTCGGCCTGCGGCTCTGGCTTCCAGGCCTCTTGCTCTGGATCGTCGGGCACAGCCTTGCGGTCTGGTTCGCCAAGCGCGATCCGGCCTTCGTCGAAGTCACCGTCCGCCACACCAAGCACAAGGGCTGGCTCGCATGTTGAACTTGAGAGAATTCCGTGGCCAAGCGCACCGCCTTGCCGATTGGTTGCCATGGGCATGCCTGGTCGCGCCGGGCGTCATTCTGAACAAGGACGGCAGTTTCCAGCGCACGATTCGTTACCGAGGTCCCGACCTCGACAGCGCGACAGAGGCTGAGCTGATGAGCGTAACCTCACGGGTCAACAACGTCCTGAAACGGTTCGGGTCGGGATGGGCGTTGTTCTTTGACGCCACGCGCGTCCAGGCTTCCGAGTATCCGCGCTCGCAGTTTCCGGATGCGGTGTCTTGGCTCATCGATGAGGAGCGGCGAGCAGCGTTCGAGGGGGCCGAAGGCATTGCTTGGGAAGATCCGTCGCGGCCACGTGGACAGCACTTCGAGAGCGTGCTGCACTTGACCTTGATGTACCTGCCGCCGGCTGAGCGGGTCTCGCGGCTCGAGGGGCTGTTCCTGGAGCGGCCGAACGACGGAGAAAGTACGACGACCGGCGATACGCGACGCAATCGTGGCAGGCATCTCATCCACTCCGACTTGCCAGAACAGCCAGCAAACGGCGGCGATGGACAATCCCCCGGGACCGAAGGTCGCCGGAGCCTACCGCGAGGCGAGCAGGGCTATTGGGAGCATCTCCAGCGGTTCATCCAGGAGAGCGATCGGGCAATTGACCTGCTCTCATCAGTTTTGCCAGAAATCTGGCCGCTCAGCGACGCTGAGACGCTGACCTATTTGCACGGCTGCATTTCGACCAAGCGGCACCCCGTCAACGTTCCCGAGATTCCGGCCTATCTCGACTGCTTCCTCAGCGACGAGCCTCTCACCGGTGGTTTATCGCCGGCGATCGGCCGAAGCCATCTTCGCGCGCTGACGGTACTCGGCTTCCCGGCGGTGACCTTTCCAGGCCTGCTCGACGAGTTGAACAGGCTCGGCGTTCCCTATCGCTGGGCCACCCGGTTTCTGCCGCTCGATCGGACTCAGGCGAACGCAACACTGTCGCGGTATCGCAGGCAGTGGTTTGCCAAGCGAAAATCGCTCGGTGCGATCTTGAAAGAGGTCATGTTCAACGAGCAAGCTGCACTCCTCGATACCGATGCCAGTAACAAAGCGCTCGACGCCGATGTCGCTCTCTCCGAACTGGGGGACGACCTGGTCGCATTCGGTTACGTCACGACAACGGTGACCGTCACCGACGAGGACGCTCGGCAGGCTGACGAGAAGATCCGGTCCGTCGAGCGGGTGATCAATAGCCGAGGCTTTACGGTCATCCGCGAGAGCGTGAATGCAGTGGAAGCCTGGCTCGGCAGTCTTCCGGGGCAAGCCTACGCCAATATTCGTCAACCGATCGTTCACACGCTAAATCTCGCTCATATGTGTCCGCTCTCGGCGGTATGGGCTGGGCCCGCACGGTGCGACCACCTGGACGGACCGCCGCTTCTGATCGCGAAGACCAAGGGGGCCACTCCGTTTCGGCTCTCGCTACATGCCGGCGATGTCGGGCATACCATCATTGTTGGTCCGACCGGAGCCGGCAAATCGGTGCTACTCTCGATGCTCGCCCTTCAATTCCGGCGATATCCCGAGGCCCAACTCATTACCTTCGACAAGGGCCGCTCCGCGCGTGCCACTACGCTCGCCTTGGCGGGAGCCTGGTACGAATTGGGAGCCAAGGCCGGCATTGCCTTCCAACCGCTGAAGGATGTTGCGGAGGAGGGGGCGCGGCTCTGGGCGCTGGACTGGCTCTGCGGTGTGCTCGCCCATGAGCAGGTCGAGGTCACACCCGAAGTTAAGGAGGCGCTCTGGTCCGCACTCAAGAGCCTTGGTTCCGCGCCTGTGTCCCAGCGGACGATGACCGGTCTCGTAGCCTTGCTTGCGCGCGACGCGTTGCGGCAGGCGCTACAGCCGTACACGCTCGAAGGACCATACGGGAGATTTCTTGACGCGGATGCGGATCGTCTTTCCGGCGCCGACGTGCTCACCTTCGAGATGGATGAGCTGATGGCGTTGCCAGGCCTGGTCGCGCCCGTTCTCACCTATCTCTTCCATACCCTCGAAGGTCGCTTTGACGGCCGGCCTACTTTGCTTGTGCTGGACGAAGCATGGGTCTTTCTCGACGATCCGCTCTTCTCAACTCGCATTCGGGAGTGGCTCAAGACATTACGCAAGAAGAACGTTGCCGTCATTTTTGCCACCCAGTCGCTCGCCGATATCGCCGAAAGCCAGATTGCGCCGGCGATCATCGAGTCTTGCCCGACCCGGATCTTTCTACCTAACCCCCGCGCGCTTGAGCCGACGCAAACGGAGACCTATCGCCGGTTTGGCCTGAACGATACCCAGATACGCTTGATCGGGGAGGCCTTTCCCAAGCGCGACTACTACCTCCAGTCCCGTGCCGGAAACCGCCTGTTCGAGCTCGGCCTTGGACCGGTGGCGTTGGCTCTGGCTGCAGCTTCCTCGTCCGAGGACCAGCGGGCCATCGAGACGGTTTTGTCCCGGTCCGGCCCCCATCACTTTGCCAAGCGCTATCTCGCAGAGCGGGACCTGCACTGGGCTGCCAATCTCATAAGCACCTTCGAACAGGCGCTGTCGTCCTAGCGCGCCATCCATCCCAGCCAAAGCCTTGGAGTGACCAATGCTACGATCCCGCTCGCGCGGACTCGTCTCGCGCCAGATTCTTGCCGCCACCGTTCTTCTCTCCGTCACTGTCGGAGTTGAAGGGCTTAGCCGGGTAAATGCCCAGTCCATCGTCTACGATCCCTGGAACTATAGTCAAACGCTGCTCAGCGCCGCTCGTGCGCTCGACCAGGTCAACAATCAGATCAGAAGCCTCGAGAACGAGGCGCAAATGCTGATCAATCAGACGCGCCACCTCACGAGCCTGCCAAGCAGCGTCGTGGGCCAGCTAACGAGCACGATCAATCGGCTCAATGGCCTAGTGGCGCAAGCGAAGGGCATTTCGTTCGACGTCGACAAGTCGCGTAACGATTTCGAGCGTCTCTATCCACGCCAGTACAGCGCTTCGTCTTCCTCCAATCTCATGGTGCAGGACGCGACGTCTCGCTGGGACAACACCTATGAGGGGTTGAAGCAAGCGCTGGTAACACAGGCGACAATTGCCTCAAGTCTTGACGAAGATGGACAGACCCTTCGCACTTTGATGGCGAATTCCTCCGCCGCCGTCGGATCGTTGCAGGCGCAGCAATCGAACAATGAGTTGCTCGGCCTCCAGACCAAACAGACGTTGCAGGCGCAGATATTGCTCCTGACCCAGGCGCGAGCGGAGACGTTACGGGCGGCGGAACAGCAGGCTTCCGTGGCCGCTGCGCAGGAGCGCTTCACGCGCTTCATCGGCGACGGCCAGGCTTACTCCGGTGGAAAATAGGAGAGGGCACCATGGCTGATCTCTCTGTCATCGATCGCTTCACCGAGACATTCTCCCGCTACATCGACTCCGGTTTCGGACTACTGTCGGGCGACGTTTCGTTCCTGAGTTCAACCCTGATCGGGATCGATGTAACGCTTGCCGGACTCGCTTGGAGTCTGAAGGCCGACGACCATATCATGGTCACGTTGGCCAAGAAGGTTCTTTACGTTGGAGCCTTCGCGTTCATTATCGGAAGTTTCAAGAATATTGCCGATATCGTCTTCGCTTCCTTCTCCAGTATTGGGTTGAAGGCGTCCGGCGGCGCGCTCACCGCGGCCGACTTGGCTCGACCGGGCTTTGTCGCAGCAGCGGGCTTTACAGCAGCTCATCCACTTCTGGAGGAGACCGGCCAATTCTCCGGCTTCGACGTCCTGACTAATCTGCCAACGATCTTGATCCTCTTGTTCTGCTGGATCCTGATCGTGCTCGCCTTCTTCGTGCTTTCCGTGCAGTTGTTCGTCACGCTCATCGAGTTCAAGCTGACGACGCTCGCAAGCTTCATCCTGGTGCCATTCGCGCTGTGGGGAAAGACCGCCTTTCTGGCGGAGAAGACGCTCGGCAACGTGGTCGCGTCGGGTGTGAAGGTGATGGTCCTCGCAATCATCATCGGTATTGGCTCGACCATCTTCGGCCAACTGTCTGACACGTTGACGCGGCCAATCGATATCGCGTCGGCCATGAGTCTGCTACTTGCGGCCTTGTCACTGTTCGGCCTTGGCATCTTTGGGCCAGGCATCGCCGCCGGCTTGGTGTCAGGCGCCCCTCAGCTTGGCGCGGGCGCGGCGGCTGGAACGGCCGCGGGCGCTGCGGCGGTCGTGATCGGAGGTGGCGCGGTTGCGATGGGCGGTCTGCGCGCCGCTGCGAGCGGCGCAGGCGGCTCGGTCGCCGCAGTCCGCTCTGCAGCTTCGCTATCACGGGCGGCCACAGCCAGCGGTACCTCGGCTCAGACCTTGGCCGCAGGTCAAATCCCGGGCGCAGGAAGTGGTGGCGCGACTGGCGGCGGAGTCTCTTCCGGGAGCGCCCGTTCGCCAGCGACGCCAAGTCGAGGGCAAGCGAGAGAGGCGGCCCAGGTTGCGGCTCATACCTTGAAAGAGGGTGACAGAGGCGCGCATTCGTCGGGTCCAAAGCTGGAGGAGGAATAGACCATGGCAGCTCACCCCTTTCAGCGCGCATCCGTGCGATATGGCGAGACGCCTGAACCAGTCACCACCTACCAGAAGGCAGCCCAGGTCTGGGACGAGCGCTTAGGCTCGGCTCGCGTGCAGGCTAGCAACTGGCGGCTAGCTGCGTTGGCGGCCATCGGTCTCTCCGGCATGCTCGGTTTGACGATCTTTGCTCAAATTGCTCGATCCGGCGTCGTCCCTTACGTGGTCGAGGTCGATCGGCTCGGCGAAGTCCGCGCGGTCGGTCCTGCGCTCGAGGCGTATCAGCCGTCGGACGCACAGATCGCGCACTTCCTGGCGCGATTTATCGAGAACGTTCGCTCGTTGTCGATTGACCCTGTCATCGTCCGGGCGAACTGGCTGCGAGCTTATGACTTTGTCACCGATCGCGGCGCGCAGGCTCTCAACGATTATGCGCGAGAAGCTGATCCCTTCACGAAGATCGGGTCCAAGACCGTGACCGCTGAAGTCATGTCAGTCGTTCGTGCCTCCGGCGACAGCTTCGAGATCCGCTGGAAGGAGAACACCTACGAGAACGGCGCGATCTCAAAGACAGAGCGCTTCACCGGGCTCGTTACGACGGTCCTCAAGTCACCCTCGGATGCCGAAACGCTGCGGAAGAACCCGCTCGGCCTTTACGTCCATTCCCTCAACTGGTCGCGTGACCTCATCGGAGACGCAAAATGAAATCTGTTGTCATGACCAAGCTCGCGTCGGCCAGCGTCCTGACGTTGTCACTCCTACTCGGCGGTTGTGCCACCAAGCTCAACCTCGAGGCGCCATATGACGAGATGACATTCGAACGGGGCTTTCCGGAAGCGGATCCGCCGAAGCCAGTTGCGGTTGTTGAAACGCCCAAGGTCTTGCCGCTACCCGGTCAGTTGAAGCCCTATCCGACCAAAGGAACCAAGGACGAGAAGCTGCCTCCTGAGCAGGCGATCGCGAAGGCGAACAAAGAAGCCAGGATGGAGCCCACCAAGGCCGGATATATCAACGCGATCCAAGTCTATCCCTGGACGGAAGGCGCGCTCTACCGGCTCTACGCCAGTCCTGAGAAAGTCTCGACGATCGCGCTTCAAGCCGGCGAAGAGCTGATCGACGTCTCGACCGGCGATACCGTTCGCTGGGTCGTTGGCGATACCGCGAGTGGGCAGGGAACCGCCCGACGGGTGCATATTCTGGTGAAGCCGACGCTTCCGGATATTCAGACCAACCTGGTCGTTCTGACCGACCGGCGCGCCTATCACCTTGAGCTTGTCTCCACCAAGCAGACCTATATGGCTTCGATCTCGTGGACCTATCCAACAGATACCCTCGTTGCGCTTCATAAGCAGAATGCCGTCGCCCAGGAGAATGAGGAGCGGGTCGCGGATCGAGGTGTGCGGCTTGATAGCCTTAACTTCCGCTATCGCGTCGAGGGGGATGATCCGCCATGGCGTCCGTTGCGGGCGTTTGACGATGGCCGCAAGGTCTACATCCAGATGCCGCCTGGTCTGTCCCAGGGAGAAGCGCCGCCCCTGTTCGTTGCCGGCGCCGATGGTCGGCCGAACCTTGTCAATTACCGAGTTCGCGGCTCCTACTACATCGTCGATCGGATGTTTGGCGCCGCGGAGCTTCGCCTCGGCGAAAATCCGCAGCGGACCGTGCGGATCATCCGCATCGACGCGCGGCCCGTGTCGCAGACCTTCAGCGCCGGGAGCGCCTCATGACGAACGGCCCAATTCAGGATCCGCCAGAGCCCCTCGAACTACGCGCGCGGCCGCGGCCTATTCGGCGCCTGAACAGGCGTGCGTTGATCATCGGCTGCGCCGTTGCCGCGCTATTCGTCGCCGGAGCGGTCATCGTCGCGCTCCGTCCATTGCGAGTTTTCAAGTCGGCCGATCGAGCGGAGCTCTACAACACCGACCGCAAGCAGACAGCCGAGGGCCTCAGCAAGCTGCCGAAGTCGTATGAAAACCTCACCCCAACGACACCTCGGCTTGGGCCACCGTCTCCTGGGGACATAGGTCGCGCCTTTGCCGAAAACGAAAAGAAGGCGGGCGTGGGTCTGGATGGAGGCTTCCGGACTAATCCGGAGGAGGACGCCGAGAGAACCGAGCGGATCCGGCAGACGCGCATTGCCCAGCAAGCCAAGGAGTCCGGTCTGTTTGTCAGGCTGTCGGAGAAGCAGGAGAAGCGAAAGCAGATCAATACGTCCGACGTGCCGGCAGCTACCCCTTCCGCCTTCAGACCGGCGACAGCTGACGCCGGGCCTTCGGCCGCTGATCTAGCCAAGACGGCTCAGGCCATGGTCGATCGGTCCAGCGAGATTATTCCGTCTTCGCAGGCGCGAAAGCTGGCCTTCGTGGCGGCAAAAGCCGACACAGAAACCGCCAATCCCCATGCGCTTCAACCAGCTCCATCAACCTATGCCGTCATGGCGGGATCGATCATCCCGGCCAGCCTTATGACTGGCCTGAATTCTGATCTGCCGGGCGCCACGATCGGCCAGGTGACCGAGAACGTCTATGACACCGTGTCGGGTGAGCATCTTCTTATCCCCCAGGGAACTAGGCTCGTGGGCAAGTACGATAGCGTCGTCGCCTTCGGCCAGAAGAGGGCGCTGGTCGTGTGGGCACGTCTCATTCTGCCGAACGGCAATTCGATTGTGATCGAGAACTTACCGGCCACGGACGTCGCGGGCTATGCCGGGCTCGAAGATGAGGTGGACTTTCATACCTGGCAATTGCTGAAGGGGGTGGCGCTCGCGACTTTGATCGGTGTCGGGACGCAGCTGTCGCTCGGCAATGACGAGAGCGATCTCGTGAAGACGCTGCGGGAAAGTGCGCAGCAGACGACCAATCGCGCTGGTCAGCGACTGGTGGAGCGCGAGCTCGATGTGCAGCCAACGATCACAGTCCGGCCGGGCTGGCCGCTGCGGGTGATTGTTTCGAAGGATCTGGTGCTGAAGCCGTACTCGGACCGTCAGGCGATGACGAAGGGCAAGTGAGGCATGAAGCTTGGAAAACTGCCCGATCGGACGCCGGTGAAGATGAGCGTCATACTGACGCCGGGCCTTGCGCAACGGCTGAGAGAGTATGCTGACTTCTATGCCGAGACCTACGGAAGCAAGGAAGAAGTGGCTGAGCTGATACCGTTTATGCTCGAGGCGCTTCTTGATAGCGACCCTTCCTTCAAGAGAAGCAGAAACGGCAAGGGTGCAAGAGTATCTTTTAGTGGTAGCCGCGACCAGTAATGCAGGGGACAGCTAAACCTCGGTGCCCGTCCGTACTAGAGCCGCCCTGACATGTTCCATTGCCAGTTCGAGTGATTTCAGCAGCTCCTTCGAATCATTTGATGAAGCCTCTTCTAAGCTACACAAAAGCCCTCCAAAGAGGGTCAGTTCCTCAATACTGCGGCACCTTGTGTGTCCGGCAATCGTAGGGGCCGTCCTTACCCGTACCCTTGATGTTGGCGTTGTAGTAGCGCCCCATCGAGTCTGCGGCGAGCCACGCATCGACGATAGGCTTCGGTATTTCGCAGTAGTGTTAGTAGGTCGTTTTGAGTTGGACGATGACGTATTGATTAGAGGCGTCGTAGCAGAGCCGATTGACGACGCTGCTTCGAGTGATCTCCTGGCAGGTGAAGGGTTTGAGATCGACCGGGCCACGATATTTCACGTCGACGGTCTCGGCCTCCGCCCAGGACGAGAGAAGCAACACAAAGGTGAATATTAATCGAATCATTCTGTGTGCCGTGCAAACGGAATGAGATGCTCGCCAACACAAACGGCAAACAGAGCTAGCGGGGCCGACTTCCAGCATGCGCATCGACTAACTGCTTGCGGTCGATCGGTTGGAACAGCTTAACACCTGCATAAATTCTTCCAGAGACGGCTGATGGGCTGTTTGCAACTTGTGAAGCTCTTCGGGTCTTAGCTTCGTGTATCGTCGCAGAGTGCGCCAATCCTTATGACCGGTCACCAGCGCGACTTTCTCGATCGGCAATCCCGCTTCGAAAAGGCGGCTGGTGCCCTCGTGGCGCAAGTCGTGAAAATGCAGATCCTCGATCTTTAGTTCGTCGCACGCGCGCGTGAATGCCGCGCTTACCGATCTATGATTATACGGGAATACTCGACCCAGACCCATGGTAATGATCCGCTGCTGGAGCAGGAGCTCCCAGGCGTCATAGCCTGTGAGGTTCAGGAGTGGCACTTGTTGGTCGTTGCCATCCTTTTCCCTCGGATCTTTGCGGTCTCGTATCAATAAGATTCGCTTCTTCATGTCGACGTCCGGCCAGTCGGGCCGGCAAATCTCCTCCTGCCTCATGGTCGTTGCGACCGCGTATCGGACGATGCGGCCCATTGGGATGACCTGCCGATTATTGGATTCGAAGTAATCAATGAGCTCGTCAAGCTCATCCTGAGTTGGTCGCCGGTCTCGTTCATCGGACTTTCCAACGAGACCCAGATACTTTAGCGCCACACGTGCCAGACGAACCTCTTCGGCAGAAACCTCGATCCCGTGAACAGCGGCTGCGTGTGTAGCGACGGTTCTGATGAACGACATGTCGATCGCAAGCGTAGCTGGTCCTGCACCTTCCTTCGCTCGCTTGCGGCCATATTCGATCAAACGTTCGCGGTTGAGGCGAGGAAGCTTCGTTGATCCGAGGTCCTCCTTCAGTGCCTCCAGGACGGCTGTCTTGGATCTACGGGGAGGGCGGCCAACCTCGAGCATGTCTTCGATATGGAGATCGATAATATCGCCAAAGGTTTTCGCTCTTACCGCGGCGCGGGGCTTCGGCGACCCGCTACGATCAATATTGCACTCCATATCGAGCGCCCATTCCTCACCGTCCTTGCGCCGACGAAAGGTCTCTGCCACGTAGCGGTTC
Organism: Bradyrhizobium sp. MOS001; assembly: GCF_004634465.1. NCBI lineage: Bacteria > Pseudomonadati > Pseudomonadota > Alphaproteobacteria > Hyphomicrobiales > Nitrobacteraceae > Bradyrhizobium > Bradyrhizobium sp. MOS001. The sequence continues at coordinate 11,467 of NZ_SPVJ01000070.1, read as the reverse complement.
TTGCGGCGTACCTGGACGCGCCAGTTCCCGGACGGCAACTGAGTGAAGCTGGCCACGGTCGTGTGCACTCCCCAAATCGTGTGCGCTACGTGTGCACTGAGAGGTCAAAGCGGGTACAAACGTGTGCAATTTCGGCTAGTTTGGAGTGCACATGTTCATGTTTCATCCTGTTGAAGCATAAGGTAAATCATTGAAATCGCAATACTATCGCTTTTCTGTGGCTCCGATGATGGACTGGACCGATAGCCGCTGTCGGGTGTTCCATCGCCATCTGACGCGGCGGGCGCTGCTCTATACGGAGATGTTGACGACCGGCGCCATCATTCATGGCGACCGGGAGCGGCTGCTCGGGTTCGACGCGGTCGAGCATCCGGTGGCGCTTCAGCTTGGCGGGTCGGATCCGCGCGAGCTCGCCCAGGCCGCGCGGATCGGCGAAGAGTTCGGCTATGACGAGATCAACCTCAATGTCGGCTGCCCGTCGGATCGTGTGAAGGATGGCCGCTTTGGAGCCTGCCTCATGGCGGAGCCGGAACTTGTGGCGCGATGTGTCGACGCGATGAAGGGCGCGGTTTCCATTCCCGTCACCGTCAAATGCCGCATCGGCATCGACGATCAGGATCCGGAGGTCGCGCTCGATACGCTTGCGCGCGGAGTGGTCGCCTCAGGCTGCGATGCGCTGATCGTGCATGCCCGCAAGGCCTGGCTCAACGGTCTGTCGCCGAAGGAGAACCGCGACATCCCGCCGCTCGACTATGACCGCGTCTATCGCCTCAAGCGCGCGATGCCTGATGTGCCCATCATCATCAACGGCGGAATCCCCGGTATCGACGAGGCGAAAGCGCATCTCGAGCACGTCGACGGCGTGATGCTCGGCCGCGCCGCCTATCAGGAGCCATGGCGGCTGCTCTCCGTCGATCGAGACATCTTCGGCGGAGCGGCGCCGCATGCGACGATGCAGGACGCGCTCGAAGCGATGATGCCCTATATCGAGCAGCAGCTCGCGCGGGGCACGCGGCTGCATGCGATCACGCGGCATTTCGTCGGGGCGTTCCACGCCGTGCCCGGCGCGCGCGCCTTCCGCCGGCATCTTGCCGAGCAGGGGGTGAAGCCGGGCGCCGGTGTGGACGTGCTGCGCGATGCGATCGCGCGTGTCGGTGCGCGCGCTCCGGCGGAGGCCGCGGCCTAGCCCAAACGGGTGAAGAGCCGGATCGTGAAAATCCGGCTCCTCGTCGATCCGTCTCAGCGGAGCAAATCGAAATGATAGTTCACGCCGACGCGGAAGGTGTGGAATTTGGCGGCGTTCCAGTCCGGCAGATCGTCGTGCTTGAACTCGGTGTAGAGATATTCGGCCTTGGCCGACCATTTCGGCAGGAACGCCCATTCGACGCCGCCGCCCGCGGTCCAGCCCATCTTCATCTTGTTGATCGGCCCGTCCTTCAACTCGCCGGTGGCAAGACCCGCGGTCCCGAAGAACAGCAGCCGTGAATCCATCGTCGCGATGCCGGCGCGGGCGCGGCCGGTCATGTACCAGGGGATGCTCACCGCGGCGCTGTTGAGCGCGTCGTGGTTCTTGATGTCGCCGCCCTCGAAGTCATTCTCGATGCCGACCACGAACATCGGCGAGAGCTGGTAGTTGTAGCCAATCTGCACGCCGCCAACGGCGCCCTTGACCTTGCCGCCGCTGATGCCGACGAGATTATTGAACGCGTCGTCGCCGCTCTCTGCGTAGCCGGCGTTGAAGCCCGCATAGAGACCCGTCCACGAATACACCGGCTGCGGCGCCGTGTAGGCGGAGGAGGGCGCGGCGTAGCGGGGCGACAGGTCGGCAGCGCAGGCGCTGCTCGCGGCGAACACCGCGGCAAAGGGCAGGGCGCGCATCGTGCGGCGTAAGGCGGCTCTGGCAGTCATGACTCTCAATCTCCCACTTGGCCGCACCTCACGGAGCAGCCTTGTCCAACCCCGATCCGGGAATGGGATTGTTATAAACCGACTAGGCGGTTTGTAAATAGAGGAAATGCCACATCGATGGATTGTTCGCGGGGGCTCGGGTTAGGCGGTTGGCCGGCAGCCGCGCCGATGTTGCGCAGCGCGCTGGCGCAAAGGTGGCCTTACGAGGCGCCAGATCGGCCGCTGTCCGTCATGATGACGAGGCGACATGCCTCTGGCGTGGCGCATACTCGACATCGCAATGATGGGTGGATCGAGAGGGTCGCGACAATAAAGCTTTAGACAAGATGCGCTCTACAATCTAAGATTGTTTATTGCTCTGTTATTTACTCGTCCGACGATCCCTCGGCTCTCGCAGCATTTCATGCGGTGACGTTCGCGGTTGTTTTCGCGTCGGAGACGTTGGGCTCGGACCCTTCATGTGGGTCGATTTGATGAGGGACCAGCGATGCCAATTTTCATGGCATAGTGATCCTGGTGAGCGTCTCGATATTCTTCGTTCCGCGCAATGCGTCGGCGCAGGATGTGCCGGGATGGAGCGGCTCCATCAGTTTGACCGGCGCCAGAGCGGCCAAGGGCGATTTGACAAACGCCGATCGCGTTGTGCGGCTCAGGCAGTCCCGGCTGATTGGGCCTTGATCGTGCGCATGAGGCGCGCAGCGAAGCGGATTATCGGAGCGCGCGGCGATCGGGCAATTCCGGGTAGCCTGTGAGCATCAGCTTGTCGGCGCGCACACCCCAGCTCTCCAGGCGGTCGAGGAAGCTCATGCCAAGCAGATTGGTCTTCATCTGCCCGCGCGGCACGACGAGGGCCGGCACCGACTTTTCGACGAGGTGGCCGACTGAGAGACGGTCGAGCGTAAGGCGGGCTGCCTTGGTGTGGCCACCTGCGGTTTCGAGATCGACGTCGTATTCGAGCATCTCGAGCGGCAGTCCGATCGCTTTTGCGGTTTCCCAGGTCAGCACCACGGAGGTCGCGCCGGTATCGATCACCATCGGTGCGGCGACGCCGTTGATCTTCGCACGCAGTGCGAATTCGCCGCCCTGGCCGCGCTGGATCTGCACGGCCGGGGCCGGGGAGGCGATCTGCGCGCGAAACATGTGCGAGACCTTGTTGCTCGCGCGCACGATCCGGTCGGGATCGCCATAGGCGACGACGGCACCGGCCGTGCCGGCGAGCATGACGAGAACGAGCAGGAAGCGGATCATTGCGCGCCTCCGAGGCGACGCAGGGCGGTCAGGCGCGTTTCGGCGATCCCGCGATCGGCTGCAAACCCGCATCCGCCATGCGTGCGGGCAACAGCGCCATCACCGCGAGCCGTTCCGTGCTCTCCATGGCGTGCCAGCGCGCGATCTCCGGCAAGGTCCGGCCGCAGCCGAAGCACAGCCTCGTCTTGGGATCGATCATGCAGACGGCGACGCACGGCGTTTCTTTGCTCATGTGGCCATAGTGGGGGATCGTCGGGCATGTCTGCAAGCATCTCGTTAAGAGCCCGTACCAGCGCTCATGATCGGCTTGTGGCGCGGCCGGCGCTTCTCGTCGGGCACCGAGGAACTGTCCGGCTGGAGCGGCGGAGAATCGTCCGACATCGGCGCCAGCGCACTCATCACGCGCTCCGGCGGGAAGGTGACGATCACCTCGGTGCCGATGCGCAGCTTCGATTTCAGGGTGAATGTGCCGCCATGCAGGTCGATCAGGTTCTTGGCGATGGGCAGGCCGAGCCCTGCGCCCTGTTCGGCCGACTTGATCGAGTTGGAGCCCTGGCCGAACGAGGCGAGCACGATCGGGATCTCGTCCTCGGGGATGCCGGAGCCGGAATCCCTCACCGAGAGATATTGCCCGCCCGAGGCGGTCCAGCCGGCTTTGAGCCAGATCTCGCCGCCTTGCGGGGTGAACTTGATCGAGTTGGAGAGCAGGTTGAGCACGACCTGGCGGATCGCCCGCTCGTCGGCCCAGAGCCGCGGCATGGCCTGCTCGAACACCTCATGGATGGTGATGCCGCGGCTCGAGGCGCGCAGCTTCATCAAATGATGGCAGTCGGCGACGATGCCGACCAGCGACACCGCTTCCTCGTTGAGCTCGTAACGGCCAGCCTCGATCCGCGACAGATCGAGGATCTCGTTGATGAGGTTGAGCAGGTGCACGCCGGAATTATGGATGTCGGCGGAATATTCCTTGTAGACCGGCACCGCGTGCGCGCCAAAAATTTCGCTCTTCATCACCTCGGAGAAGCCGAGGATCGCGTTCAGCGGCGTGCGCAGCTCGTGACTCATCTGCGCGAGGAAGCGCGATTTTGCGACGTTGGCGGATTCGGCGCGGTGGCGCGCTTCGTCCGAGATCGCCTTGGCCTGTTCGAGCTCGCCGATCAGCGCGTCCTTCTCGGCGCGTGCCTCGAGCGTGGCGAAGGTCGAGGAGTGCAGGCGGTGCGCCAGCAGCACGAAATAGCCTTCGGCTGCGAGCGCGAGCGCCGCTAGGATGTAATTGTCGAGCGCGCCGGTGATTGCAAAGCTCAGCGCCATTGCGACCGCGACCGGCGCCGTGGCTGCGAGGGCGGCGATCGGCAGATTGGCGGCCAGCATACTCGACACCGCGATCACCAGCAGCATCAGGAACATCATCAGCGTTTCCGTGACCATGTCGAGCACGGGATGGATCAGGATCGCCATCCAGCACAGGCCATAGAGCAGGTCGAGCACGACGAAGTGCGTCCGCCATGTGCGCGTCGCCGCGGGCGAGGAGCCCTCTGCCAGGAAACGGTGGCAGCTGCGGATCATCGCGGCGTGGATGCAGAGCATGCCGGCGGTCCAGGCCGCGGCCGGGATCGGCTGCATCCACAGCCCGAACAGCACGCCGGTAGCGACCACCAGCAGCATCACGACATAGGAGGCCGACAGCCGCGTCTGGGCATATTGGCGCAGCATCTCGGCGTCGAAAGCCGGCCGGGTTCCGCTGGTCGACGTTAACTTGTCGCGCGCCTCGCGTACCCGCTGCGACGCAGCCCGTCGGCTGCTCGCCGATGGCGCGCTCACCGGCTCGGCCGGAAGCTGTACGACCTCTGGCTTTTCAGCGGGTTTACTCATCGAACAACAACATTCCTGCCTGCGCAAAGGCGGGCCTTCTGCATTGTCTATCTCTGGCAAGAAATCCTTAAGAGGTGACTTAAGGAGCTAAAGAATTACGTTAACCCGGCGTTAATTTTGAACGCGCGCAGTGCCGGTCAGTGCAGTGCCGCATGCTGGGCGACGTAGACCACCGCGCCCGCCAGATAGCCCGCGAGCGCGGGGATGGCGATGCGGCGAGCGTACCAGAGGAACTCGATCCGCTCGAGCCCCATGGCGGCGACGCCTGCGGCCGAGCCGATGATCAGGATCGAGCCCCCGGTGCCGGCGCAATAGGCGATGAACTCCCAGAGGAAGCTGTCGGTCGGGTAGTGGCCGAGGTCGTACATGCCCATGGTCGCCGCCACCAGCGGCACGTTGTCGATGACGGCGCTGAGCAGGCCGAGCACGACGACGATGACGTCCTGGCGGCCAATCGTCGCCTCCAGCCAGCGCGCCAGCATCGACAGGAGGCCCGCATGTTCGAGGCAGGCGACCGCCAGCAGAATGCCGAGGAAGAACACGATCGAGCTCATGTCGATCCGCGTCAGCGCATGCGCGAGCGTCAGCGGACGGCGAACATGCTCGTCCTTGTCGCGGTGAACGACCTCGCCGACCAGCCAGACGATGCCGAGCCCGAGCAGCACGCCCATGAAGGGCGGCAGATGCGTGACCGCCTTGAAGGCGGGCACGGCGATCAATACGCCGAGCCCGAGATAGAACATCAGGTTGCGCTCGAACGACCCGACGAGCTGAACTCCGTCGTCCTTGGGCGGCGGTGCGATGGTCTTGCCCTTCACCAGAAGGCTGATGAAGGCGAGCGGCACGAGCAGATTGACCAGCGAGGGGAGGAACACCGAACCCATGATCTTCAGCGGCGTGATCTGCCCGCCGATCCACAGCATGGTCGTGGTGACGTCGCCGATCACGGTCCAGGCGCCGCCGGCATTGGCGGCGATGACGATGAGGGAGGCGAACAGCAGGCGGTCGTCGCGCCTGGCGATCAGCCGCTGGATCAGCGAGACCATCACGATGGTGGTGGTCAGATTGTCCAGGATCGCGCTGAGGAAGAAGGTCACGAAGCCGATCAGCCACATCAGGCGGACCTGGCTCGTCGTGCTGATGCGGGAGGTGATGACCTCGAAACCGTCGTGGGCGTCGATCACCTCGACGATGGTCATCGCGCCGATCAGGAAGAACACGATCTGCGCGGTGGAAACGACGGATTCGTCGATCTGCCGGCCGACCATGGCGTGGTCGCCGATCGTGGCCGCGTAGATCGCCCAGAGCAGCCCGGCGCCGATCAGCGCCGTGGCACTCTTGCTGATCCGGAGCGGGTGTTCGAGCGCGATCGCCGCATAGGCCAGAACGAAGATGACGGCGATCGCGATCAGCAAGGCGGGATCAGTTCGTCAGGTGTCAGCGGTTCAGGCGCGCGAGCAGGCTCGACGTATCCCAGCGCTTGCCGCCCATCTTCTCGACCTCGGCGTAGAACTGGTCGACCAGCGCGGTCACCGGCAGATTGGCGCCGTTGCGGCGGGCTTCGGCCAGCGAGATCGAGAGGTCCTTGCGCATCCATTCGACCGCGAAGCCGAAATCGTACTTGTCCTCGTTCATGGTCTTGTAGCGGTTCTCCATCTGCCAGGACTGCGCGGCTCCTTTCGAGATGGTCTCGATCACGGCTGCGACGTCGAGGCCACTCTTCTTGGCGAAGTGGATACCCTCGGAGAGGCCCTGGACCAGACCCGCGATGCAGATCTGGTTGACCATCTTGGTCAACTGGCCGGAGCCGGCGGGCCCGAGCAGCTTGCACATCCGCGCATAGGCGCCTGTGATGACCGGCTCGGCGCCGGAATAGGCGTCCTGCGCGCCGCCGCACATCACCGTCAGCACGCCGTTCTCGGCGCCGGCCTGGCCGCCGGAAACGGGAGCGTCGATGAATTTGAAGCCGGCCTTGGTGGCCGCCGCATCGAGCTCGCGGGCGACTTCGGCGGAGGCGGTGGTGTGGTCGACGAAGGTCGCGCCCTTCTTCATGCCGGCGAACGCGCCGTCGGGGCCGATCGCGACCGCGCGCAGATCGTTGTCGTTGCCGACGCAGCACATCACGAAATCCTGGCCTTCGGCTGCCGCCTTCGGGGTCGCAGCCGTCTTGCCGCCGAACTTGTCCGCCCATTCCTTCGCCTTGGCCGCGGTGCGGTTGTAGACGGTGACCTCATGGCCCCCTTTTTTCACGAGGTGTCCGGCCATGGGGAAGCCCATCACGCCGAGACCGAGGAAAGCGACTTTAGCCATGTGTGGTACCTTGTCCGTAGTTTGGGTTTTACGGTTTTTGCCGGGCGAGGGGGCGCCTGGTTCCGCTATGAGGGCGGATTAGGAGCGCACCATAAACCCTTGAGGCCAGAGGGCAACGGCTTCGTTTGGCAGCCGCCTGTGCTAGGATGGCGGGACTTAAGGTCCTACATAAAAAAGGGAGCGAAAAGCATGGGCGGCGTGAGCGTTGGTGTCCTCGATCATTTCAACATCCGGACCCGGAATCTGGCCGAGACGGTCCGCTTCTACGAGGACGTGCTGGGCCTGGAAAAAGGCGCCCGGCCCGATTTCGCCTTCCCGGGGGCCTGGATGTACAGCGAGGGCAAGGCGGTGGTGCACCTCGTCGATATTTCCCCGACCTCGGAGCCACAAAAGCCGGATTCCGGCGTTGTCCATCATGTCGCCTTCGTCAGCCGCGGGTTCGACGGCATGAAGCAGCGGTTGACGTCCAAGGGCATGAAATTCGACTCCCGCCAGGTGCCCGGCGGCGACCTCTGGCAGATCTTCGTCCACGACCCCAACGGGGTCATGATCGAGCTCAATTACGAGGCCGCTGCGGAGCAGGGGGCTGCCCCCGCGGAGATGGCAGACGATATCGGCAAGCAGTAGCCTTTTGGCCGTTTCCGCTCTAATGGGGCATCCTCAAGCCTTGAGCGTGATCTGATCGGAAAGCCGCTCCACACTTTTCCGGATCATGCTCTGTTCAGGAGATGCGCTTTGAGCGTGACGCAGCAACAGGTTCTCGACAGCCTCGCCAGGATCAAGTCGCCCCGCGGGGTCGCGCTCACCAATGCCAATGTGCTGAGCGCGATCAGCGCGGCCGACGGCAAGGTGTTCTTCTCGATCAACGTCGATGCCGCCGAGGCGCGGGCCTGGGAATCCGTCCGGGCCGAAGCCGAAGCCGCCGTGCGCGCCATTCCCGGCGCCACCACCGTGATGGTGGCGCTGACCGCCGAGCGCAAGCCGGGCGCCGCACCGCCTCCGCCGCCAACGCCGAGCCGGGGCACGCCGGGCGTGCAGCCGGTCCACGCCCACAAGCCACCGCCGCAGGGCGGCGCCCAATCGCCGATGGCTCGCCAGTCCGAGATTCCGGGTGTCGCTGCCGTGATCGCGGTTGCCTCGGGCAAGGGCGGCGTCGGCAAGTCGACCACCGCGCTCAACCTGGCGCTGGGCCTGCGCGACCTCGGCCTCAGGGTCGGGCTGCTCGATGCCGACATCTACGGCCCCTCGGTGCCGCGGCTGACGGGCCTGCACGAGAAGCCGGCGCTGGACGGCGAGCGCAAGATGATTCCGCTCAAGCGTTTCGGCCTCGCCATCATGTCGATCGGCTTCCTGGTGGAGGAAGAGACCGCGATGATCTGGCGAGGTCCGATGGTGATGTCGGCGGTGACGCAGATGCTGCGCGACGTCGCATGGGGGAGCCTCGACGTGCTCGTGGTCGACATGCCGCCGGGCACCGGCGATGCCCAGCTCACGCTGGCGCAGAATGTACCGCTCAAGGGCGCCGTGATCGTCTCGACCCCGCAGGACCTGTCCCTGATCGATGCAAGGCGGGGGCTTGCGATGTTCAGGAAGGTCAACGTGCCCGTTCTCGGCATCGTCGAGAACATGAGCTACTTCCAGTGCCCGCATTGCGGCACGAAATCGGATATTTTCGGCCATGGCGGCGCGCGCCACGAGGCCGAGAAGCTCGGGGTACCGTTCCTGGGCGAGATCCCCCTGCACATGGCGATTCGCGCCACCTCGGATGCCGGAAATCCCGTGGTCGACAGCGAGCCGGACGGCCCTCATGCGGCGATCTATCGCGCCATTGCGGGGCAGGTCCGGGACCAGCTCAAAGGCGTTATCGCCGCGGCCTGAGCCGGTCTTTTGGGGACATGCGACTTTCGTAGAGCCCCGTCATGCCATTGTCGCGTTCCGAAAGCGGGGCTTCCGTGTTAAAGGCCACGGCAGTCAAGCCCCTTCGGTTCGACGCGACAAAAACGCGTCGCCGGAACGAGCGGCGACAACGAAGAAGTTTAGGGGAAACGCCCCAACAAGGAGAGACCTGAAGATGAAGCGTCGTGATTTCCTGAAAGTGTCGGCAGCAGGCGCGGCGGCGACCGCCGCGGTGGCCTCGCCGGCGATCGCTCAGTCCATGCCCGAGATCAAGTGGCGCCTGACGTCGAGCTTCCCGAAGTCGCTCGACACCATCTATGGCGGTGGCGAGCAGCTGGCGAAGTACGTCGCCGAGATGACCGACAACAAATTCCAGATCCAGGTGTTCGCCGCCGGCGAAATCGTCCCCGGCCTCCAGGCGCTCGATGCGACCTCGAACGGCACGGTCGAGATGTGCCACACCGTCTCCTACTACTATGTCGGCAAGGACCCGACCTGGGCGATCTACGCCTCGGTGCCGTTCGGCCTCAACGCGCGCCAGCAGAACTCCTGGTGGTACCAGGGCGGCGGCGAGCAACTCGGCAACGAGTTCTTCAAGAAGTCGAACGTGATCGGTCAGCCCTGCGGCAACACCGGCACCCAAATGGGCGGCTGGTTCCGCAAGGAGATCAAGACCGTTGCGGACCTCTCCGGCCTCAAGATGCGCATCGGCGGCATCGCCGGCCAGGTGCTTCAGAAGGTCGGCGTCGTGCCGCAGCAGCTCGCCGGCGGCGACATCTATCCGGCACTCGAGAAGGGCACCATCGACGCCGCCGAGTGGGTCGGCCCCTACGATGACGAGAAGCTCGGCTTCGCCAAGGTCGCCAAGTACTACTACTATCCCGGCTTCTGGGAAGGCGGTCCGACCGTCCACGCCTTCACCAACCTGGACAAGTGGAATTCGCTGCCGAAGAACTACCAGGCGATCCTCACCAACGCGATGGCCAACGCCAACAGCTGGATGGCCGCGCGCTACGACATGCAGAACCCGGCGGCGCTGAAGCGTCTGGTCGCCGGCGGCACCCAGCTTCGTCCCTTCACCAACGAAGTGCTCGAGGCCTGCCTCAAGTCGACCAACGAGCTGTGGGGCGAGATCTCGGCCAAGAACCCCGACTTCAAGAAGTCGATCGACGCCATGCAGGCCTACCGCTCCGACGAATATCTGTGGTGGCAGGTCGCCGAATACACCTACGACAGCTTCATGATCCGCTCGCGCACCCGCGGCTGATCTTTCGAAACGTCGCAAGACGACAGAGCCCGGCCTCGTTCGCGAAGCCGGGCTTTTTCTTTTGCCGCCAGCGGCCGCCCAAACAAAAATATGAAAAACAACCCCATGCACAGTAGAAGCGCGATGAGGGCAGGTTGCCCTCTGGATGCTGCCAACAGCTTGACGCGTCGGGGCAAATCAGCAGGAAGGAGCAATCGTCGGCGCAGCCGGGGTCAACGCGGCGATTTTGCCTGATCGCTGCATCTGGAATGACATCGTCATTTGCCGCGGCGTCCGTTCCCGCATCGTCATTGCGCAGAGCCCATGCGACGAAGCAATCCAGGCCGTGACCGCGGAGGGGTGCTGGATTACTTCCGCCTTCGCCGAGGCTTCGGCGGACAAGTCGCTACGCTCGCAATGACGGGTGGATGGAGTTGGGGCTCGACCCAGCAACGAACCCGTTTGACACGTCGGGCAAAACAGTGGCAAAAAGCTAACATCGTATAATCCGAAATTGGCGCTTCGGTGCCGATCCCGTGAGGTGACGATGAGCTTCGATCCCGATGAAGTTCAAAGCGCGCTGCGCAAGGCATGGTCGCTGTCGACTTCCAGCCAATGGACGCCGAACAATCCGGCTGCAGGGCAGTGCAACGTCACGGCGCTGCTCGTTCACGAACTCTTCGGCGGCGAGCTGCTGAAGACGCCTCTGCCGGCGGGCGATCATTTCTACAATCGGATCGAAGGACGGCGGTACGACTTCACAGCGAACCAGTTCGATCAGCCGATTGCCTACGTCGACTTGCTCGCAGATCGAGCCGACGCAGAGCTGGGAGCAACGAGCAACCAACTGGCCGAACTCAGAGCCGCTTTTCTGCGGCGCCGTACTAGCACTACTTTGGCAGATTTTTGATTTTGTCGCGTTTTATAGGATTCCCGAATCAATTTTTCAATGATTCATGGGTGGTCGGCTCTTGGAGGGCTGACCAT